>JAJRQP010000005.1 GCA_024280195.1 Bacteroidota bacterium
TAAAAGCTATTCCTGTTTGGTTAAAAGAGAAGTTATTCTTAAAAAAACTAATTCTTGATGGTTTAGCAGAGGTAGAAAAGTTCAACAAAAAAGAACTAAACCTTTTGTTTACAGAACACCATTTATCACATGCAGCAAGTGCTTTCTTCCCTTCTAATTTTCAAACCTCCGCTATTTTAACAATCGACGGTGTTGGAGAATGGACAACCGCATCCATCGGATTAGGAGAAGGAAATGCAATCGAATTTAAAAAAGAATTGCACTTTCCACACTCCGTTGGTCTATTGTACAGTGCTTTCACTTATTATTTGGGGTTTAAAGTAAATTCAGGAGAATACAAAGTCATGGGACTTGCTCCATACGGAAATCCTGATTCTGAAAGAACAAAAAAATACATTGAGATTATAAAAACGCAACTTATTGATATCAAAAAAGATGGGTCAATTTGGATGGATCAATCCTATTTCAATTATGTGGGGGGATTAAAAATGATTCGCGAAAAAAAATGGGAAGTATTGTTTGATTTGCCGAAAAGAGAAAGTGAAAGTGAACTTTTACAAAACCACTGCGATATCGCTTATGCCATTCAAAATGTGACAGAAGAAATTGTGCTAAAACTAGCCAAAGAAGCAAAACGAGTGACCGGTTCCAATAATCTTTGTTTAGCAGGAGGGGTCGCCTTAAATTGTGTTGCAAACGGTTTGCTTCTTCGAGAGAATGTTTTTGAAAACATCTACATTCAACCAGCCAGTGGTGATGCGGGAGGAGCTGTTGGTGCCGCATTATCAATCTATCATCAGTATTTTAGTGAAGAACGAGTAATCGATTCTCAAGCAGATTCAATGAACGGAACTTATTTAGGACCTTCTTTTTCGGAGAAAGAAATCCTTGCTATGAATCGTAAACAAAAAGCCATTGCAACTAATTTAGAGTTCTCCGAAATTACAAAAACTACTGCTAAAGCATTAAGCAAAGGGAAGGTTGTCGGTTGGTTTCAGGGGCGAATGGAATTTGGTCCTCGTGCATTAGGAAATAGAAGTATTCTTGGAGATGCAAGCAATCCGGAGATGCAACAAAAAGTCAACTTACAAATTAAATACCGAGAAGGATTTAGGCCTTTTGCGCCATCCGTTTTAAAAGAAGATGTGCAAGAATTCTTTAATTTGAAGGTAGAGTCTCCTTATATGTTATATGTTGCTTCAATAAAAGATGAACAACGAATGCAATTGCCAGAAAATTATGATGAATTGACCTTGAAAAAGAAGTTGTCTTGTGAGAGAAGTACTATTCAATCTGTCACTCACCTAGATTATACTGCAAGAGTACAAACCGTTGACAATAAAACGAATGAACCTTTCTGGAACTTAATTTCAGAGTTTAAAAAATTATCGGGCAAAGGTATTTTACTCAATACAAGTTTTAACGTTAGAGGAGAGCCTATTGTTTGCACTCCTTTCGATGCTTATCGTACCTTTATGAGTACAGAAATGGATCTCTTGGTCATTAATAATTTTATTTATCTCAAAGAAGAGCAACCTGACAACGAAAATAAAAATAAGTGGAATATTCAATTTTCAACTGATTAATTATGAATTTTATAAAAGAACTTTGGCTTTTTCTCAAAGAAAGAAAAAAAATATGGCTCGCTCCTGTTATTATCGTTCTCCTACTTATTGGAGTTCTTCTAGTGTTTAGTGCTGGCAGTTCGGTTGCACCATTCATTTATTCCTTATTTTAACACATATGAATAAAAATTCTCCCATAAGAACTGTTCTAACAATTGTCATTGGGTTTCTCATCTTGTTTTTGTTATTCAAACACCAATGGTTGATGTATGTTGCCGCAACCATCGGACTTCTTGGTTTAACTTCTGAATATCTCGCTCAGAAAATCGATTTTATCTGGATGAAGTTAGGTTGGGTTCTCAGCTTAATCGTTCCAAAAATAATTCTCGGTGTTGTTTTCTTTTTGATTCTCACACCTATTGCACTGCTCTATCGAGCTTTTAAAAAGGATAAAGCTTTTAAACTAAAAAAATCGCAGAACACCGTGTTTGTGACGACAGAAAAAACATTTCTGAAAGAATCCTTTGAAAGAATGTTCTAAACATCAAATAAATCAATCCTTTACTCGTTAATTCTGTATTATTTAGACTTACAATGAAACTACTTATACTTTTCATACTTATTGCATTCAATTCTCTTTCTCAAATAGGAATGGGAGAATGGCGATTGCACACCGTTACTTCTAACGCAATAGATGTTGCAGCGTTCAACGATAGAGTTTTTGTTGCGTTCTCAAACGGGTTGTCAGAATACGAATACTCCTCTAAAGAAATATTTGATTGGACTGCTGTCAACTCATTATCGGATATAACGATTACATCTTTAGGAGTTAGTACTCAAACAAACTCTCTCTTTATTGGCTATGACAATGGAAATGTTGATCACATTCGGCTCAACAACCTTACGAATATTCCAGCTATTAAACTGGCAAGTGTTCAAGGTTCTAAAAGAATCAATAAAATTGTAGAACACAATGGGTACATGTACTTTGCAACTGGGTTTTCTATCGTTAAAATAGACCCCGTAAAAAACGAAGTGAAGGATACCTACTATCCAACAAATGGTAACGAGGCCATCATCGATATTGCATTTAAAAACGACAGCATTTTTGCCTTAACAGAACAACTAATGTACTCTGGAGTTATAAGTAACGTTGCCCTCGCAGACCCTTCACAATGGGCTGTAGACACAAGGGTTCCTTTATTGACGGTTTCTTCAGAATCGTACGCAGAAATTGAAGCTGTTGGTGATAGTTTATATATTCTTTACAAAGGTCTTGGGTTTGGATTGGACACTCTTTTTAAGGTTCAAAACGATGGTTTAGCGCCTGCAATTAATGAAGCTGGTTCTGTAGAAATTAACTCCATTAAAGAAATCAATGGGAAACTTGCTGTCAATTATTTTCCAGGAACATTCTTATTCGATCTAGATTTTGTTACTTCAGAGTGGTTCGGGTTATATTCATTTGGTGGAGCCCCAAATTTGAATACATTATCCTATAATAATGGAACTTATTGGTTAGCTGATAAGGACATCGGCCTCGTTAAGCACCAAGGAATCGGAAATAATAGTCCCATTACAATAAATGGATTGCCTAAGTCTGATATTTACAGAATGACATGGTTAGATAATAAACTTTTAATTGCATCTGGAGGTTTAGTTTTTAACACTCCTACTTATCGCAAATCGGGTGTGTATATTTTTGAAGATGAAAAGTGGAGTGTAAAAAGCAGTGGTAACATGAGCCTATGGGACGATTCGAGGATTTGGGATTACCTTTCTGTCTCCGTTAATCCAACTGATAAAAATGAGTTTGCAACTTCTTCCTATTCTAATATTCCTCTTTCAATTGGAAGGCTAGACGGACAAATTACAGACACATTTAATATTGTGAATTCTAATATTGAAAACACAAGTCCCGGAGGAGCTTACCCGATGTTAACTCATGTTCAATATGATGAGGAAGGAAATCTTTGGATGCTAAATGCTTACACACAAAACCCTCTTAAAGTTTATACAAAAGAAAAGACTTGGCACAAATTTTCAGCAAGTCCAACAGATTTCAATTTTACAATGGCGTTTGCCATAGATTATAACGGCAATAAATGGTACTCTGTCCGAAACGCAGGGTTGTTTGGTTATAATAATAGCAATACCATTTCAAATTCATCTGACGACAAAAAACTGCAACTTACCAGTGGAGAATTTTCAGGAAACTTACCCTCTAACACAGTTACTGCAATTGCCGTAGATTTTGATAACGAGATATGGATAGGGACCGATAATGGCTTTGCTGTATTGTATAATTCCGAAGGGGCATTTGACGCAAGTGCAGGAGGGTATAATGCGCAAAGAATTAAAATTGATTTTGAAGGAAACGTTGAATATGTTTTAGGAAACACAAGTATCACTGACATCATTGTTGACGGAGCAAATCGTAAGTGGTTTGCAACAGAAAATTCAGGTTTAATTCTATTGTCTGCTGATGGCCTTGAAGTTCTTGAACAGCATACAGTGGATAATTCTCCATTGATTTCAAACGCTATTATTGATTTAGAATTAGACCAGACTACTGGAGAACTGTTTATTCTCACCGATAAAGGGTTGATTTCTTACAGAACAGACGCAAGCTATGAAGACCCTGAATATTCCAACGTAATTGTTTTTCCGAACCCAGCAAGACCTGAGTTTGATGGACCAATCACAATACAAGGAATTCGTTACAATTCTGATGTAAAAATCACAGATATTGCTGGAAAACTTGTGTATAAAACAACTTCAAATGGCGGAACGGCAACCTGGGATGGCAAAACATTAAACGGTGATAAAGTGGCTACTGGTGTCTATCTAATTTGGACAGCAGCAAACGAAGGAAAAGGAAGAAAGGTAGGCAAGGTTTTAGTTGTTAATTAAGAATGAAAACGACAGACAAAGCTATCTTCATTCACAGAAGTCCCTATTCTAGTAATAGCCTAATTACAACTTTTTATACAGAGAAAAATGGCTTGCAACGGTTCATTTTTAAAGGAGGCAAGAAAAAGTCTCATGCATTATTTCCTCTTGCAATTTCAGAAATAAGTTATTATGGTCGAAATTCTGAACTTCTCAATTTAACTGATGCAACGTTAATCAATCCGTTAAGCTTTCAGTTTAACCCTATCAAATCGACTATTGCATACTTTGCGGTTGAGGTTTTGCAGAAATGTGTGCAACAAGGGGATCCTGATCTTAATTTATTTAACTTAATGGTCAACGAGGTCGATAAATTAGAAGACGCTTCCAACCTTCATTTATTTCCTATTGAACTAATGATACAGCTCGCCTACCGTTTAGGAATATACCCTTTGGTTGATGAGGAAAATATGGGTTACTTTAACTTGGATACCGGATCATACCAGCATACTGATAGTCAAAGTCAAAGATGCCTGTCGGGAGATGCCGTTACCTTCTTAAAACAATTACTTCTAGAAGACCCCACCGAAACACCCAACAAAACAATTCGAGAAGAAGCTTTAACAATATTACTCAATTATTTTTCCATTCATATACCCAACTTTAAGAATCTCAAATCCTATTCGATTCTCAAAGAAGTGCTGGATTGAGTTTACTTTTTAGGTTCTTTTATAAAGACGTTGGTTAAGTTCAAGCTTTCCATTTCATTTACCTGAAAATCTCTCACTCTTGCATTCACTAAAACAGTGTTGTCATCTGTAAAAATTGGCATCGTTGCAGCCTCATCAATAATTAATTGATCACACTTAACAATTAGTTCAGTTCTCTTTTCTGGATTAGGCTCAGATATCGCTTGCTCAAATAACATATTAAACTTTTCATTATTAAAGTTAAATCTGTTTGCAAAACTTGTTGCATCTTCAGCGTTCACTCCATAAAACTGTGACAGAAAGTTTTCTGGATCTGGGTAATCAGCTAACCAACCTTCAGCCCACATTTTTGCTTCTCCGCTTTGAATCATTTCATCTCTTTCTTTAATCGTAGAAAGAATAACGTCTAGGTTGACTCCGATGTTCTCCTTTAGCTGTTCTGCAATTGCCAAACACATTTTATGCGTTTTAGAACCTTCAACAGAATTAGTGTAAAATTTAATTGTTGGAAAACCTTTCCCATTTGGATACCCTGCACTAGCCATCAACGCTTTTGCTTTTTGGATATTGAATTGAAATCCTTTTACATCATCTGTTGGGTAGTTTCCGATTTTAGGAACAAATCCATTATGAGAAGCCCAACCTTCACCTTCAAGAGCGTTATCAATAATTGCATCTCTGTCAATTGCAATGTTAAACGCTCTTCTAACTTTTACATTTTTAAACTCTTCACTTTGGTGTGCTAATGCAATATAGCGAATACTCATACTTGGTGTTGACTCAACCTTGTGTTTGATGTTTTTTCCTTCTTGCGCTTCAGTTAAAGTTCCTAAGATGTGCTCCACTTCTTCAACTGGAATTTCTAATACCAAATCGATTTCAGATTTTCTAAAAGCCAATAATTCACTTCTTTTATCATCTGCATAATTGACAACTACACGGCTTAAATAAGGAAGTTGATTTCCAAAATCATCTTTTTTCCAGTAGTCATTATTTCTTTTTAGGATAACTGTTTTCTCATTCATTACATCCAAAGAAAAAGGACCTGTTCCAACTGGGTGTTGACCTATCTCCTTGCCATATTTATCATAAGCTTCTTTTGGAAAAACTCCTAAACTTGAATGCGTTAGAATGTATTCAAAGCCAGCAAATGGTTTGTTTAATGTGATTTCAACTGTGTTGTTGTCTGTTACTTTGATACCTTCTACTCCTTCTTTAGGAAGTGTTTTAGACGAGTTTTCATAAAATTTATCTGCACCCTTTACTCTGTTAACCAGAAGGTAACTTATCTTATTTAACTCTAATCCTGAACAAGCCAATTCTAATGAAAATTTAACATCATTGGCATCTAATTCGTGTGGTTTTTCTCCTAAACAAGCATCTTGATGAAAGAAAACTCCTTTTCTAATTTTAAACGTATAAACCGTTGCATCATCATTAACTGAAAAGCTTTCTGCTATTGATGGGACAATGTTCAAAGAATTCATGTCGATTGTCAATAACGGCTCATAAATTTGAGAAACTACACGCGATGTGTAGTGATAAACTGAAGAAACAGTTGCTAAAGATGTTATCTTTTCAGCAGACATAAAACGAAAATCGCCTCCGTATTTTTTCCCTCCTAATGCAACAAGGTTATCAACATCCACCGGCTTTTCTGTACAAGAAAAGAAAGTTAAGCCAATTAATAAGCTAGCTAAAATAGTTTTAATTCTCATGGTCGTTATCAAATAATTGTATAAAGATAAAAAAAAGTAGCTTTTAACCACCCTAAAACCCTACTTTCTGTCGAGTTCTTTTCAAAACAGATGCAGCAACGGTTCTCGCTTTCTCTGCTCCAATTTTTAGAGCGTTTTCAACTTCTTGAGGATTATTCATTAAAAAATCATATTTTTCTCGTTGTTGAGAAAATCTATCTAAAATCAATTCAAAAAGTTCTTGCTTTGCATGTCCGTACCCATAGCCTCCTGTTTCGTAATTGATTCTCATCTTTGACTTTTGCGTTTCGTTAGCCAATAGCTTATATAAAGCAAATACATTACAAGTATCAGGGTCTTTTTTGTCATCTAACCCTTTTGAGTCTGTTGCAATGGACATTACCTGTTTTCTTAATTTCTTTTCTGGTAAGAAAATATCAATGAAATTATTTCTTGACTTGCTCATTTTAGTTCCATCGGTTCCAGGAATTAACATTGTATCCTCTTGAACTTTTGCTTGAGGCAAAACAAAGGTCTCCCCCATTTTATTGTTAAAACGAGCGGCGACATCTCTACTCATTTCTAAGTGTTGCAATTGATCTTTTCCGACAGGAACAATTTCTGCATCGTAGAGCAAAATATCTGCAGCCATCAAAATTGGATAGGTAAAAAGTCCTGCGTTAACATCTTCTAAACGATCCGATTTATCTTTAAAACTGTGCGCAAGTGTTAGTCGAGAATAAGGATAATGACACATTAAATACCACGTCAACTCTGTCACTTCTGGAATGTCACTTTGGCGATAAAAAACCGTTTTTTCAGGGTCAATACCAAATGCCAACCAGGTAGCAGCCGTAGAAAATGTATTTCTTTTCAATTCTTCCCCGTCTTTAATTTGGGTGAGAGAATGCATGTCAGCGATGAATAAAAAAGCATCATTCTCCGACTCGTTTGCCATCTCAATCGCTGGAACAATCGCTCCTAAAATATTTCCTAAGTGAGGTGTTCCTGTGCTCTGTATTCCGGTCAGTATTCTTGCCATTAATCTAATTTTTATACAAATTTACTCATTTTACAAGGAATAATTCATCTGTACATTGTACAACAAACGATTTCATTAGTTTTGTGGTATGAGAATTTTAAAAATATTCTTTTCATTGCTTTGGAAAATGTATTTTGGAATCTGTTTTTTGATTTCTTTGTTCGTTTTTTACCCCATCATTTTCCCTTTTTTATTCTCGGAAAAAGGACGGAAAAAAGCTTTTAAATTATTTGTTGCTTGGAGTTGGTGTGTCCGTTTTTTTGGGTTCTATCCCGTCAAAAAAATGGTAAGCAGTGCTTTACCAAAAGGACCTTATATTATTGTTGCTAACCACGCTTCGTATTTAGACATCTTTCTAATGCCTTCCATTCTTCCTACTCATCCTTTTTTATTTCTTGGTAAAAGTGAAATTCTCAAATACCCCTTAATTAAAACCTACTTTAAGCGACTCAACATTCCTGTTTATCGAGGCAAAGGAATCAAAGCTGCCAAGTCGTTAATTCTTGCATCAAAAGCGCTAAAAAAAGACTGGTCTTTAGTCATTTTTGCGGAAGGAGAAATTCCTAAAGGGATTGAGCATCCGAGAATGGTTCCTTTTATGGATGGGGCATTTCAGTTAGCAAAAAATGCAAACGTTCCAATTGTACCTGTTACTTTTTTAAATAATTACAAGCGTTTTTCTGATCCTGAAGAAATGGATGGTCCTGCGGGTCCGGGAGTCTGCAAAGTTTACATTCATCCCTTTATTTCTGTTGAAGAGATTATATCTCTTGATAAGGAAGAGCTGAATCAAAAGTGCTTTGATATTGTAAATGGGCCAATTTTAGAAAAGTTTCCAGACTGATGGCGTTATTTTTCTTTATTAATTTTTCAATGCTTAACTTTGAACCATGAAAATAGAAGAAAGCACAATCGATCATATTGCTCATCTAGCTCGTTTAGAATTTGAAGGAGATAAAAAAATCGCTATTGGTGAGGATTTAGAGCGTATTATTTCTTTTATGGATAAGCTGCAAGAGGTTGATACGGAGAATGTGGA
>JAJRQP010000052.1 GCA_024280195.1 Bacteroidota bacterium
AATGAAACATTCACTTCTCAAGCAGGTTGTGATTCTACGGTTGCATTAACATTAACAGTCAACCCTATTTACAACGAAACAGCAACTGCATCTATTTGTCAGGGTGATACGTATGTTTTTGGAACGCAATCATTAACAGTTGCAGGAACATATAATGAAATATTCACTTCTCAAGCAGGTTGTGATTCTACGGTACAGCTTACATTATCAACGGTTACAAATTTTACCGAAACAGCAACTGCATCTATCTGTCAGGGTGATACGTATGTGTTTGGAACACAGTCACTAACAGTTGCCGGAACATACAATGAAACATTCACATCTCAAGCAGGTTGTGATTCTACCGTAGCTTTAACATTAACAGTTAATAGTGTTGATGTTTCTGTGACTGACGGAGGATTAACTTTAACGGCCAACTTTACAGGAGGAACATATCAATGGATCAATTGTGATAATGGAGACACCCCTATTAATGGAGAAGTAAATCAATCCTTTACGGCAACAACTATAACAGGCAACTATGCTGTGATAGTGACGGATGGTAGCTGTTCTGACACTTCAGTATGCTTTATTATTGATCAAAGTGGAATTGAAGAAAATAACATCAATCAAGTATCAATATATCCAAATCCAACGTCTAATTTGATTAGTATTGAATGGGCTGAAGAAATAAATTACATTGAAATAACAGACACAAAAGGAAAAGTCTTAACGAGAGTTGAAGAATTTTCGGGACAAGTACATCAACTGCAGGTACGTGATTTTGCGAATGGAATTTATTTCATTCATGTTGGAAGTGATGCTGGAAGAACAGTCCACGACATCATAAAGCAGTAATAAATTTAAAAAAAGGGCGTTAATTTTTGCGCCCTTTTTTTGATTTCAAGGATTGATATATCTAATATCTTGGATAAAATAATACCTTTGTCTGTAAGGCGAGCTAAATGGATAATCAGAAAAAAATAGCAGTTATTGGAGGAGGAAGCTGGGCAACAGCCTTAGTTAAAATCTTATGTAACAATGTTAGCTCATTGAATTGGTACATGCGAAATGATGATGCGGTAAAGCACATCTTAAAGTTTCGTCACAACCCTAATTACTTACAATCTGTCGAGTTTGATTTGAATAAAATCAATGTGAGTACAGATTTGTTTGAAATAATAGAACCTGCTGATATTGTGATAATTGCAACTCCATCTGCGTTCTTGGTAAAGTTGTTTGAGAATTTCCCGATTGACGTTTTTAAAGGTAAAATTGTTTTTTCTGCAGTAAAAGGAATCATTCCAGAATACCATGCAATTCCTGCTCGTTTTATTCATAAAACATTTGGAACACCCTACGACAACATCGGAATTATTTGCGGACCATGTCATGCAGAAGAAGTTGCTTTAGAAAGGTTATCTTATCTAACGATTGCTTGTCAAGAAGATGAAATCGCTGAAGAAATGGCGGATTTACTTTCTTGTCGATACATCAAAACGACTTGCTCGGATGACTTATTCGGAACGGAACTTTCAGCAGTTTTAAAGAACGTTTATGCAATCGCATCGGGAATTTGTGCAGGTTTGGGTTATGGGGATAATTTTCAATCGGTGTTGATTTCAAATGCAATTCAAGAGATTGAAAATTTAATCGATGAAATGAGTCCAATTCACCGAGATGTAAAATCTTCGGCATATCTAGGAGATTTATTGGTGACTGCTTATTCTAAATTCTCCCGTAACAGAACCTTTGGTTTTATGATTGGAAAAGGATACTCGGTAAAAACGGCTCAATTAGAAATGGACATGGTCGCAGAAGGTTACTATGCAATTAATAGTGTGAAAGAAATCATGAATAAGTTTGAGGTTGAAATGCCTATCGTAGAAGCCGTGTATAACATTGTTTATGAAAGAATTTCTCCTGTGATTGAAATGAGAATTCTAACTGATAAGTTAAGCTAGTGAAAGTTTTCAAATTTGGCGGCGCATCGGTTAAAGATGCAAAATCTATTCAGAATGTTGCGAAACTATTATCCTTATACAAAGGAGAAAAGTTGGCAATTGTTATTTCTGCAATGGGCAAAAACACCAATGCTTTTGAAAAAATACTTGATGCTTCCATTGCAAAAGATGAAGCCTCTTTCTTTGCCGAATTAAGTCTGAGAGAAGCTTTTCATTATGAGATTTTAGATGCGCTAATTACGAATTCTGCTAGTGCAATATACGATGAGGTTAACGTAATTTTCAATTCTTTGAAAAACGCTTATTCTAGTGATAAAAATCGGAATGAAAGCTATGCTGAAATTGTTTCAATAGGAGAGCTCCTTTCTACAAAAATCATTAACGCATATCTGCAACAAGAAGGATTTAATTCTCAATGGAAGGATGCAAGAAAATTAATTCGAACGGAAGACAAATTTTTAGATGCGAATATTGATTGGGCAGCGACTGAACAGTTATTTACCAATCATTTTATCAGTGACTTTACGACGAATGATATTTTAATAACACAAGGGTTTATTGGGCATAACATTGATAATCAAACAACTACACTTGGACGAGAAGGCTCAGATTTTTCGGCAGGAATTGTTGCGTATTGTTGTGATGCAGAAAGTGTTACCATTTGGAAAGATGTTCCGGGAATGCTGAATGCTGACCCAAAATGGTTTGACAACACGATTAAATTAGATAAAATTTCATTTCGTGAAGCGATTGAATTGTCCTATTACGGTGCGTCGGTGATTCACCCGAAAACAATTAAACCATTACAAAATAAAGACATTCCTTTATTTGTAAAATCGTTTTTAAATCCAACTGAAGAAGGAACTAAAATTCATTCTTGCACTAAAAATGACAACCTTATTCCATCCTTTATTTTTAAGAAAAACCAACTCTTATTCTCTATTACACCCAAAGATTTTTCTTTTATAGGAGAAGAAAATTTAAGCGATATTTTTCAACGTCTTTCTTCGGTTGATGTGAAAATTAATGTGATGCAAAATTCTGCTTTAAGCTTTTCCGTTCTTGTAGATGAAGAAAAAGTTCCTTTGAAAGAATTTCTTGAGTTACTTTCAGAGGACTACAACGTGAAATACAATGCTGGACTAGAATTAATTACCATTCGCCATTATGACCAAGATACAATTGACCGATTGACGAAAAATAAGCGCATCATTCTCCAACAACGCACCCGAGAAACCGCAAGAATTATAGTAGCAAAGTAGTCTTGTCGAAAAGTCGAGCAGTCAAAAAGCGAAGCGGTCGAAGATCCCATTAAGAAATACCACAAAAGAGTGATTGTTATCCCCTCGACAAAGAGTATATTTGTAATCATTCTAAATAGTGGAAAGTTTACTCTCAAATATCAAAAACGGCGAACAGGTAATTATTCGCAAATTGAAAGACTCAATTTTCAAGGTTAAAATGATGGAGATGGGTTTGGTAGAAGGCAAAAAACTAGAAGTTTTATTTCGCGCTCCCTTCGGAGACCCAATAGCAATAGACGTTGACGGATACACGCTGTCTCTAAGAAAAGATGAAGCTCAGTTAATTATTGTTGATTTTCAAAAAGCTTCTAAAGCATGAAAATAGCACTTCTAGGAAACCCAAATACAGGTAAAAGTTCTGTTTTTAATATGTTGACAGGTATGCGTCAGCATGTTGGAAATTTTCCAGGAGTAACGGTCGATAAAAAGACGGGAATTATTGAAATTGGAAAAGAAGAACATGAGTTGGTTGATTTTCCAGGAACCTATAGCTTATATCCAAGATCAAAGGACGAAGAAGTTGTTTATACAAACCTCTGCGACCCTAAAAATGAAGACTATCCTGATGCAGTTATTGTTGTTGTCGATGCGTCTAATCTAGAACGAAATTTATTGTTTTTCAGTCAAGTGTATGACTTACAGATTCCGATAATTCTTGCATTAAATATGACTGATGTAGCAAAACGTCAGAACAAAGAGGTTAAAATAGAAGAATTGCAAAAACTTTTTCCAGAAGCGACAATCATTGAAACCATTGCGCGAGTTAAATTAGGAAAACAGCAATTATTGGAAGCGATTTCGTCGTTGAAAGAGAGAAAAGGCCATATTTTCCATAAAGACATTACAGTTGCATCTTCTTTGGATATTTCAGAACAAGAATTAGATACTTCAAAACGATTTACCTACTTAAAAGAAGTAATAGGTAGCATTGAAAAGGTCACTAAAAAAGAAGAAAGACAAGCCAATCGTTGGGACAGAATTCTGGTGCATCCTGTTTTTGGTTATTTAATTTTCTCCATCATTTTACTGATTATTTTTCAGTTTATTTACGTCTTTGCATCCATCCCAATGGATTTTATTGACGGTGCATTTGCTTCTCTAAGTCAGTGGATGACAGATAGTTTGCCTGAAGGCGTTCTCACAAATCTTTTGACACAAGGAATCATTCCTGGTATTGGTGGGATTGCCATCTTCGTTCCTCAAATTGCCTTGTTGTTTTTCTTCATTGCTATTTTAGAAGAAACAGGATATCTGTCTCGCGTGGTCTTTATCATGGACAAATTAATGCGTCCTTTTGGCTTAAACGGAAAGAGTATTGTTCCCTTGTTGTCGAGTGTTGCTTGTGCCATTCCTGGTATTATGTCTGCCAGAACAATTTCCGATTGGAAAGAGCGATTGATAACCATACTTGTTGCACCATTAATGAGTTGCAGTGCAAGAATTCCCGTTTACACCATTTTGATTGCACTGGTTATTCCGAGTAAAACCGTTTTCGGATTTATGAACTTGCAAGGACTTGTTCTTTTCGGACTGTATGGATTGGGATTGTTTTCTGCTCTAGGTGTTGCCATCGTTCTTAAATGGTTTATCAAATCAAAAGACAAAGGCTTTTTAATGCTAGAGATGCCATCTTATAAAATGCCTCGTTGGCAGAACATTGGAATGGTTGTCGTTGAGAAAGTGAAGTTGTTTATTTGGGACGCAGGTAAGATTATTCTTTCCATTTCTATCATTCTATGGGCATTGGCAAGTTACGGGCCTAGTGGGAGAATTGACGATGCTGTTGCAAAAACTGAGCAGTCTGCTAAAGAGAACAATTGGAGTGAAGATGTTAAAAATCAATCCATTGCGTCGGTTAAATTAGAAAACTCATACATTGGAATTCTCGGCAAAACCATAGAGCCTGTGATTGAACCCATTGGTTATGATTGGAAGATAGGGATTTCTTTAATCACCTCTTTTGCAGCAAGAGAAGTCTTTGTTGGATCGATGGCAACCATCTATGCAGTTGGCGATGACGGAGAACAGAATTTACCTTTGATTGAGAAAATGCGCAACGAAAAACGAGCAGACGGCTCTCCTGTTTTTAGTTTAGCAACGGGTGTAAGTTTGATGGTGTTTTATGTTTTTGCAATGCAGTGCATGGCAACTCTTGCGGTTGTAAAGAGAGAAACCAAAACATGGAAGTGGCCATTAATTCAAGTTGCCTACATGGGTGTTTTAGCTTATCTTGGTGCGTGGATAACCTTTATACTTTTGTCATAATGCAAAAATTCATTGTCATACTAATTGTTGTTGCTTCCACAGCTTATCTTGTTTGGAAGTTTTACAAGAAATTTTACAAGAAAGAGGAAGGTTGTGATAAGTGCGGGTTGAATAGTTCGGCAACCAAGATGAAGAAGTAAATTAGATTTTGTTTTTCTTCTTAGGGTTTTGACTCGTGTGGAATACTGCATATACAACAATGTCACTATCGAATGTTTTAAGAAGTTGTGTCTTGAATTTCGAACCTAGATTTGCTTGTTTGGGTTCGTACCATTCATAAACATCAGAAATATCAAATCGTGCTTCTTCCTTAATGATAAGGTTATTGCATGAATTGAATTAACCATTATCCAAAAAATTCATAACCTCGTCTAAAGAATAGGATTTGCTCTTACCTGACAAATGGTTCGCTCTTCTTTCCTTGAGAATTTCTAGTTGCTCATCTGACAGAGCAAACTCTTCGGTTGATTCTTCTTTAACAAATTCTAGCGTACGGAGATATTCTAACAAAGCCCGAGCTTTATCTGATGATTCATCTATTGTAAACGTATGTACCATATTACCAGGGATATGAATTTCTTTTAAGTTTTCATAAGCAATAACCCCTCCGCTAGTCCGCGAATAACAACCTACTCCGCTGGTTCGGGATTACATCTCGGGCCAAACATTAGAGCCCAGCTCTGTCCCGAAGTTAGAAGTAATAAAGTAACTTTTGAAAAAATTAAGTATATTCACAGTAATCGAGTAGATGCAGGTTTGGTTTTTAGACCTGAGCAATATTTATATAGCTGTGTTTTGACTATACAGAAA
>JAJRQP010000053.1 GCA_024280195.1 Bacteroidota bacterium
ATCGTTCAGGTTGAAGTAGGAGGAGAGCCCTAGAAATTCGTTGGTGTGTCCGATCCAAACAACTTTAGTTGCTTTTAACACAGAAATTTGCCCTTCAAGAATAAAGCGAATGTAATTTAGCGTGTCTCCCTCATTGTAAACAGCAACGCCTTTTGCAAAAGATTCCATTGAGAGGTCACAATCTTTAAAAGCATTGTCTGTAATTTGATGAAAGGATGATAATTTCATTGGTTCAGCATTATTAATGCAACAAACTTATAAAAAAGGAAAAGCCCATAAAATGATGAAAGTCATGTTATGGGCTTTTAGTGTAAAATATGTTTGAGAAATGTTATTCTCTAATTTCCGTATGCATAATTTCTCCACCACTCGTTCCTGTTAGTTTTCCAGTGAAAATTGCAGCGAATGATAACACTAATGCGATAATGCAACCAAATTTTGCGAACTTATGTTTCTTCTTTGCTAGAAACAATGTAAGAATAGAAATAACCCCTAAAGCTATTGTAATAGCCAAGAATGTTTCGGCATATTCTTCATGGGTATGAATAATGTCGTGCGAAACACCCGCAAGTTCTTCTACAACTTCTTCTGCTTCCTCTCCTGTGAAGTTAGAAATCATTGCTGTGATAGCAGAGAAAATGAAAATACCAAGCGCTGTTAAATTGACCTGCTGTTTACGTAAAATCATTCCTGCAATGAGAACCAATGCTCCGATTATAACTCCAACGATTGGTAAGTGATTAACTGCTAAATGAATGTGTGCTCCGTTCATAACTTTACTTTTTAATGTTATTTAAAGGTAATGAGAATCAACGACTATTTAGTCAAAATAACTTTAGAGTTTTCAACTGCCGTTAGTTCATGCACTTCATTTTTCTTAAATGAATACATGTCTCCTTCTACCATGTTGTGTTTCTCATTGTTGATTTCAAAAATGATTTCTCCTTCTTCAATTAAGATGTTTGCATCTGTGTCGGAAACATGTTTTGCTAATACTGCTCCTTTTTCCAAAGAAATTAGAATTACTTTTCCTGTTTCATTGTTGACTAATAAACTTGTTTTTAGCCCATCGTAATCGATTGTGTTTTTTGCGTCTTTGATTAACATATTTATTTTTTATTTAATTGTTCTTTTTTCTTGTAAATAAAGAACCCAAGGTTCCCAATTAATAAACCAATTACAATTGGATTCGGAACGTTTAAGATAGTCATTAATGTGATAACCCCAGCCATTATTACACCATAAATCACTTGTGCTTGCACTTTTATTGGAGAAGTTTTAGGTTCTATTATTACTGCTGCTCCTGTAAATAAAGTGATTATTATATAAGAGAAAGGTTCAACTGAATAAGCATCAATCACCAATCCTAAAAACAACGATACCACAATAAAACTAATTGCTAAAGGATGTTTTTTTACTCTTGCAACATTAAAAATCAGAGCCAATAAGATTGGGAGAATTGGAATTGGAATTTGATAGCCTGCAATTGGAAAACGAATATCTATTCCTGTGAAATCCATTGGAGGAATACCTAAAAATGGAACAAATAATGCCAGTAGTGTGATGACACCAATTGTAAATACAACAGGGTTGAAAATGTTCTCTCCTTTGTATTTGACGAAGAATTTTGCAACGTACAATAGTAATATCACCAATACTCCTCTAACAGGTTCTGGATCTGCATGAGAAAGCATTAAAATGATTAAAAATGTACTAATCAATGAATGTAAGTACAGCTTCTTTTTATCAAATAGTATTCTGAAAACAAGGTGTAAAACTGAAGAAATGACTATTAAACCGACGCCTAGCAGTGCGAAGTGAAGTCCTTCTTCAGTGCCTTGTGTGATAAAAACATTGACAATTTTTAGAACGGTAAGTATTATTAGAAAGACTAAAAAATGATGATAAGCAGTGAGTTTTTTTAACATAATGATGGGATTACATGTAAATTACTTTGATTGTTTTTGTCATATTTGAACTAACCGTGAAACTTGCTTTTTTAAAGTTTGGACGATTGGTAAAACCAATTGATGAGAAGTTAGAGAAACCAATTCCTTCGATTGGCAATACCCATCCTTTGTCAATTTTCTTATTCTTGTTCTCATCGTGTAAAATGTTGACAGCGTATTTTCCTTTAGGAATATTCTTAAAGGTAACAGAAGAAGTTCCTTTAACAATTTTGGCAGTCATTTGCTTGTAGTACTTCTTGAATTTTTCGTCTGGAATTGATCCATCTTTGTTGTACAATGAAAACTGCAGTACACCTGTTGAGTTTCTTAGTTCTTTGACCTTTACAGTTAAAGAATAAGTATTCGTTTCTGTTGGCGAAACAAATGATAATAATGCAAACATTAATCCTAGTGTTATACTGCTTAATACTAATTTGCTCTTAATGAGCTTCGTTGAAATATTCATAGTTTTTATTTTTGTAGTTAATAACAATTAACAAGCCATTCTTCATTTCTGAAGAAGTGACTTGTTTTTGGTTGTCTTTTAATTTTCTGCAATTAGATTTTCATCTGTTGGTTTTTCTTTAGAAAATCGTTCCTTAATACCATCTACTACAGCGTAAACGACAGGAACCAGGTAAACAGTTAATATCAATGAAGAAGTTACCCCACCAATAATCACCCATGCTAATCCGTTCTTCCATTCACTGGCAGTTCCTGTTGCAAGTGCAATTGGTAACATACCAACAATCATAGAGATGCTGGTCATCAGAATTGGTCTCATTCTTCCCTTACTGGCTACAACTAACGCTTCTTTGTAGTGCATTCCTTGTGCCTTTAATTGATTGGTGAAATCGACAATTAGAATGGCATTCTTTACCACAAGTCCCATTAGCATAATTAGACCTAGAAGAGCAAATAAGCTCAAGTGGCTGATGGATAAATTCAATGCAAGTAAGGCACCAATGATTGCGACTGGAATAGAGAATAATACCACAAATGGATAAACAAAACTATCATACAGCGCGACCATGATGAGGTAAATCAGTAAGAAAGAAATCATTAGAACAGACCCCAAGGCTCCGAAACTATCATTCTGACGTTTAATATCAGAACCCCATGTCATGTCAACACCTTCTGGTAATGGTTTTTCTTTCAAATAAGCAACCACATCGTCAGCAACCGATCCTGAAGGACGACCTAATGCATCCGAAGTAACCGTTACTGCAGGTTGTCTGTCTTTTCTTTCTAATAATGAAGGAGAATTGTCACGTACAACTTCTGCAAATTGCGAAACCTTCACAGGAATGCCCATTGGATTTACAATCGTCAAGTTTTTGATGTCCTCATAGTTTCCACGGTTAAAGTCATCTAACCAAATTCTCACAGGATATTCTGTACCATTTTCTGTAATGGTTGCATCCTCATTTCCAGATAATGCTGTTCTTAAATTAATTCCAACATAGGCAGTATTCAAACCTAGACGTTGCATTTTGTCTTTGTTAGGAATGATTTTATACTCTGGACTTCCTTCTTCTACAGAAAGTTGTACATTATCAGAGCCTGGTATTTGCTCGATGGCCGTTTTTAATTCATTAGCAGTTTTCATCACCACATCAACATCTGTACCGCTCAATGTTAATTCTACTGGTGCAGATCGTGGAATTAATCCCAGAGCTGCCATTGAATAATTTGCCTGAGGATATTTCTCTTGCAATGCTTCACGAAGATCTTGCATGAACTTCTCTGTGCGTTGATTGTTTCTTTCTTCTTTCGATTTTAACTGGATAGTAAATTCTGTTTTATTAGGAGAACCAACACCTAAACTTCCAATTCCAGTACTTGGTCCACCGATATTACTAAAGACAGTCAACACATCTGGCTGATTGATGATAAAGTCCTCTACATTCTGAGAAATCAAGTTGTTTTGTTGTATAGAAGTTGATTTATCATATTCTAAGCTCAACCTAAATTTCCCTTGGTCACCCGTAGAAATAAGCTCAGCACCGATGATGTTTTGCTTCATCATAATTCCAGTTAGAGCAAATAGCGCTAATACAATTCCTGTAAAGGCAAGTTTATGAGAAAGCACCCATTTTAGCTGTTTTCCATACCATTCTGTAAAGGTTTCTAGTTGAACCTCAAACCACAATAAGAATTTGTTAAAGAAATTGGTGGGTTGCAAGTCTTCAGACTTACCAATTCTCGATGCCATCCACGGAGTCAATGTAAAACCTACGAGTAAACTGGTTAGAGTAGAGGTAATTACTACGACAGAGAATTGCTTCAACATATCAGCCACGAAAACTTGAATGAAAAGAATCGGCAAGAACACCACAATATCGACAAGAGTTATTGATAGTGCAGAAAAACCAATTTCCATACGTCCATCCATTGCAGCATCAGGTTTCTTTTTACCCATATCAAGGTGACGTTGGATGTTTTCTAGTACCACTGTTGCGTCATCGACGAGAATACCAATAATCAATGACATTGCTAACAAGGTCATTAAGTTTAAGGTATAACCAAGCATCCACATTACTGCAAACGCCGTTACCAATGATGTTGGAATTGCGACCAATACTATCAATGCGTTCCTGAAGCTTCTCAAGAAGAGTAACATGACAATGGATACCAAAATAACAGCCATGATTAAATCTTCTACAACAGATTCAACCGCAGCAATGGTGTTATCTGTACTGTCATCTGCAATGATGAATTTCACATTGTCTGTTGCGTTCCTTTTTTCAATTTCTGCAAATTTCTCACGCACTGCCGTTGAAACATCCACAGCATTTGCATCTCCTTGTTTCTTTAAAAGCAGTCCAATTCCATTCTCACCATTATATCTGCTGACAGACTCAATGTCTTTAACACCGTCCGTAACTGTTGCGACATCTTTTACGTAAATAGGACTTCCAGGCATTGGCATGGCTACTTGTACATTTTCAATGTCTTCAATCGTTGTGAACTTACCTGTTAGTCTAACAGAATTACTTTCTATGTTTGATTGAATCTTACCTGCTGGTAAATCTAGTCCAGAACGGTTAATCATTTCTACGACTTGGTAAAGAGATATTTTGTGCAAGCGTAATTTTTCTTGATTTACTTTTACTTGAATTTCTCTTTCTTCACCACCAAGAATTGTTAACTCTGCTACTCCTTTTATTTGTTGGATTTGAGGTAAGAATTCATCCGTCATTTTTTGGTAGAATTCTGTTTCTGATAGAGAACTCGTGGAACTGATAGACATGATTGGTAAATCATTAGGAGAAACCTTACTCATTTCAGGACTAAGAATAGAAGCAGGTAACTCTTTTTTGATGTTATCAATGTAACGTTGTGCATCTTGCATGGTCTTGTCCAAATCGGTGCCATATTTCAGGTTGGCAATAATGACAGATGCGTTTGGCAATGATTTCGTAACGAGGTAGTCAATGCCTTCTAAGTTAGAAAGTGCATCTTCGATTTTTCGAGATACAGAAGTTTCTACTTCTTGCGGTTCGGCGCCGGGGTAAACAGTTTTAATAACCACTACCGGCTGGTTGAAATCAGGCATCAACTCATAACTTAAGTTTTTGAAGCCGATGTACCCCAGTAGGATAAGCACACTGAAAAGCACGATTATCAACGAAGGTCTTTTGATGGATATTTCTGTAATGTTCATAATTCTTCTGTTTTAATGAAGAATTAACAATGAATAATTAAGAATTGCTTGAAAGAATTTAAGTTACGAGTCCTTAAACGATAATCCAATTCTAATTTAATTTTTCATTATTAATTTTTCTTTTTTAATTATTGATTCTTTCTTAACTGAACTTCTGATTTATTTCTTCACTGAAACATTTGCTCCATCAAATAAGTTGATAAATCCAGTTGTTACAATTTGATCTCCTTCGTTTATACCATCAGCAATGATAACGCGGTTACCAATTCTCCGTGATACTTTCACAGGTTGAAGAATTGCTTTTCCATTTTTAATCACATAAACTTTTGGTTGCATATCAGAACCTACTATCGTCGCTGCAGGAATTGAAATACCTTGTTTTGCTTTGCTTCCATCAATGATTACTTTTCCAAACATTTTTGATTTAATTTTAGAATCGGGTGTGTTTTTCATCTCGAAAATAACAGGAAATGAGTTTCCCATATTTCCTTTGCTCCCAACTGAAGTTACCTTTCCTTCAATATTCATATTTGGATAAGCATCAACTTGAATAGGATAGGTTTCATTCATTTCAAAAAGACTGATGTTATTCTCAGAGACATTCACTTTGAATTTTAAAGCAGTAATATCTGTCAGCATTAGCAAAGGTATTCCTGGAGCGGCAAAAGAACCAACTTCTGACATTTTCATAGTCACAATACCATTGAAAGGTGCACGAATAGTTGTTTTCTTAATTTTCTCTAAAAGTGTACTTCTTTGAATTTTGGTTCCTTTTAAGGCCATTTGTGTTTTTTCTAATTTCACTCCTTGAATAGCATCGGCTTCTGTAAGAATTAAGTATCGTTTTTCATCAGCTTCTAGTCCTTCTATTTGGACATTCACTGCTTTTAATTGAAGCTTTAATAAAGCATCATCTAATTTAATGAGTGTTTGCCCTTTTCTTACTTTACTTCCTTCATCTACGTAGAATCTCGTTATTTTCCCACCTAAATCAGCATTGATTTTAGCATCTTTGTTCGCGTCGAATGTCCCTGTGAATTCATGCTTTGCATTGATGTCTGCTATGGCAATAGTTTGCGTGTTAACAATGATTGATTTCTCTTTATCGTAATGATAGATTCTGTTTTCAGATGTTTTCTTGTTCGATAACAATTGAACGACTACTATGGCAACTAATGCGAGTAGAATAAGTATGTTAATGATCTTTTTCATGATGCTTGTTTTTAAATGAGTTATTATTTAGTTGTAATGTTTCCTGTTATTTTCTTTAATTCTAATTCTGCTTTGAGGTAATCAATGATTGCAGTGATGTAGTTTTGCTGAGCTTCTCTAAGAGAATTGTCCGCCATTAACACATCAGTTAGATTTGCAACATCTTGCTTTTGCTCTAAAAGTGTTTGCTGATAGATGCTGCTTGCTAATTCTACTTGTAATTCACTTTCATTAATTGTTTGTTTTGCAACGCTTCTTTGTAAATGTGCATTTCTAGTTTGCATATCAGTTTGATCTGTTACTAAGCTTTTTCTCAAATCATTATTTTCAAGTTCAATCTTCTTTTGATTGATTTTCTTATTGGTAACCGTTCCGTTGAATAGAGGATAGGTAACCTTCACTCCCGCAAATCCAACGGTATAGAATTTTAAAAAGTCATTTGGTTTTTCATCATAACCGTATCCCATTGTTCCATAAGAGCCATATAAATAAGCGGATGGTAGAAAGCGAGAGCGTTTCAATGTTTGTAATTCTGAAGAAAGTAGACTGTACTTTGCATCAATTAATTGGATATCCAATGATGTTTTGGAAGAATAATTCAAACCATTTGTTTGTACAATCTTGTTCTCAACATCGATTTCTTGATCAAGAGAAACACCCATTAACAATTTAAGACCATTGACTACTTGTGCATATTTGCTTTCTAGCAATGATTTTTTAGTCTCAATTTGCTTGACTTGCAATGCTACTTTGTTCACATCGGTTTTCTTTGCTAAAAGTTGCTCGTTTAAGAGGGTGACATTTTTTAATAGTTGCTTGCTGTTAATTAGGTTACTATCAATAAATGCAATTTGACTTTGAATAATTTGTGCATTGTAGTAGAGGTTTGTTACATCGAAGTATACCTCTTCTTCCGCTTTTTGATATTGCAATTCTGCAACCTGATTCGCCACTTTTGTTGCTTTAATTCCACCATATAATTCAGGATTGTAAAGTGGCATGTTTAACATTAAATTCGCATTGATGTTATGAGGAACACCAAATTGCGCTTCTCTATACTGACCTTCAGGCCCACCAAAAACAGATAACGGCATTAGTTGCGTTGGTAGGTTTGTGTAGTATTTATAGTCTCCATTAGCAGTGATTTTTGGAAGTAAATTCGACTTTACTTCTTTTCTCTTTTGCTCAGATATTCTGCGGTCATTCTGACTTATTTTAAGTTTTTTATTATTGACCATTGCTGTATCAAGGCATTGTTCTAAGCTCCATGTTTGAGCATAGGTACCTGTTGACCCTCCCAATAGAATGAGAGAGAATAACAGTTGATAGATTGTTTTATTTACTGACATAACAGTTGATTTATGAGTTATTTTTATTTTTTGTGATTTTATACGCGAAGAATGTAAATAGCAATGTGAATAGGATTCTAAAAATGAGTGCTTTGATTGTTTTCTCTTCAAATAAACCTCCGTTATGGATGTGAATGTAAAAACCAACGAATGCAAGAATTAGAAGAAGAACTGCTGAGAATAACAATTTCGCTGACCATTTGTATTCTTTAAAAAGTACATAGGCAGAAATAAGGTAAATTATGCTTGCAATAAAATTCCCCCAAACAACTATTAGAACATAGTTACCTTCCATTTCACGAATTCCAAATACGTTAAAAATAACGGATCCACTCATAAACAATGTAATGAGTGCAAAAAGGGTTATTAATGTTACAACGCTATATTTAAATGCTACTTTCATCTAGTTAGTTTTCACTAACTTAATAAGTCAAAAAAAAACCTATTAAGTCATCAATTTATTGGTAGCATCCCACAATGAGTTGCCTTCTTTTATAATGTCAAAATCGTAGTTATTCAATCGCCATCTTAAAATGGTGAACCTCATCGCTCCCATAAAGAAGGAAGACAAATAAGTTGAATCAATGTCTTTTCTAATTGTTCCGTCTTTGTGCCCTAATGAGATCATTTTTTCTACCATTTCCTTTTTCTGAGTCATGATAGATTTGACAACTTCAGAAAGTGATTTGTCATATTGAAAACTTGTTTCAGCAAATATTACCATAACAATTTCAGGGTTATGGTAAAAATGGTTGAATTGGAACTTCATGATCAATTCTAGTTTTTTTATTCCAGAAGTATCATCTTCAATAATTTGTTTTATTCCTTTTTGAAGTTGATCTTTGTAAAAGAAAAGCACAGAAGCCAGTATTTCCGTTTTACTTTTAAAATGGCGGTAAAGTGCAGGCTCCGTAAAATTCATTTCAGCTGCTAAATTTTTAGTGGTAAGGTTCTGTATCCCTTTATCACCAATCAATTTAGTTGCCGCTTGCATGATTTCTATTTGTCTTTTTGTGAAGTCCATGCTGTAAAGTTAGTAAATACTAACTGATTTCCAAAGTTATTGAACAAAAAAAGCAATAAAAAATTAATTTCATTGCTTTCTTAACCAAAAATATATGTTTCTAGTACCTTCTTCTGTTGCCGTTTATGTTGCGTTTACTTTTAAGAACATTGAACCCAACACTCATTCCAACGAGTCCACCATCTTTTTTGGAAGAATAAAAGACGTTGACTGGAATGTTCAAATTACCTGCTCTAAACGTTCTTCCAAAAGCAAAGACGAAAGAAGTACTCAACGCTATTTTTCCTCTTTTGTCTAAATGTTTTTCGTCAAGGTTGTATTTTGAATTAATTCTTGCAGGATCTGGGATTTGAAAATACCCATCGTTATAGAATTGCGGATAAAGAATTTGATCGTCGTAGTTTTCTAGTGCATAACTTTCCCAATCAGACTCACTTATATAATTTCCTTTTTGACCAAAACTTCCGTCAGTATCAAAAAAGCCATAAGATTCTGTCTTTAAACCAAATCCAGGGCCGAAAGCAAATTCCCAACCTCCTTTTCCAAATCGGAAACCATTCATAATGGTTAAGGTTGGAATGAATTGCCCTTGTTCTAAACCAGACACGTTAAAGATACCTTCGATTAACCCAGAGAAGTTCTCCGTTCCAACATATTGTCCCTCTAGTTGAAAACCAATCATACTTACGACTGGAGTGATATCCATTCCTCCTTGTGCTTCTGGTCGGTTTGCAAATTCAACAAAGTCACCTGTAAGTATCCCTATTCCTATTCTAGGTCCATTGTTTTTAATTCTACCTACATTATTAGAAGTAATTACTTCGTTTTTGAAATTTAATTTATCGGCAACCTCCTTTTGAACTTCGATTTGATGCATTTCTTTCAGAATAATTTCGGTCATTCTTTGCAATTCAGAGATTTGATTGTCAAATTCTTTCACTTTAGAATTGACAACTTGTTTTTTCTTTA
>JAJRQP010000006.1 GCA_024280195.1 Bacteroidota bacterium
GCACAAATGTAGCTTATCAAACGAGGAAAAGAAAGTGTTATTGTAAAATAGTAGGACAAACTCAAACTCTATTAAAAAAAAACCACGAATGCACGGATTTTATCTTTAAAAAAGAAAGTTTGAAGAATGATTTTAGCAAAATATCCTAAATTTCTCGAATAATCAACAAATCTTTTTCTTCTGGATCAAGCGCTAAATACAACTTATTGAGCTGCTTTTTATAATTGCCATCGGGACAAAAAGAGAAGAAATTAACCTCTCGTTCTTGCAGGTTTCCATTCGGAAATAATTTATCTATGATTTGATCAATGTTTTTCATCGCAACACTGTGTTTTGATTTAGAAATTTTAATCAACTTTGATTTAATATTCTCTATTTGCTTCAAAATCTTTGTTTCTTCTGCTTTTGCAAAACCTTGCATTGAGTCGTCAACATTTAAAATCAAATCTTCCAAACTATCAATTAACTTCTCTGAGGCATCTTCAATTGAATTAAAATCCAACTCTCCATCAGAATTTTTCTCAACGTATTCCTTTTTTAATTGATCTTTCGTTTTGAAAACATTCTCTAACAATAAGTCAATTTTTGCTTTCTTTTTTGCTGTAACTGGATCAACCCACAGTACAGAATTCCTAACAGCAATCAATGGAAAAGTACAATTTACAGTATCAAAAACTTGCTTTAACTGCAACCAATAAGATATTTCTCCTGCTCCGCCAATGTATGCTAAATTCGGTAAAACAGATTCTTGGTAAAGAGGACGAAGAATAACATTTGGAGAAAAGCGTTCTGGAAAATCATTTAGTTCTTGCAAAATTTCATCCTCAGAAAAAGTAGCAATGCCTTCAACAAGAAAGTTACTTTCCTTTTTTACAATTCTCTTTCTCACACCATCTAGAATATAGAATAAATTAATCTCACGAGGTTTAACTTGCAACTTAACTCCTTCATTTATGAGTTTATCATTGGTTGCCAGAACTTCTCGATAAGAGAACTCTTCTAGCAACTCTTTTTTGATAATTGGAGAAAACATTGCCTTTAGTTGTTGGTCATCCCCATCAACAATTACTAATCCGTATTTCTTAAATAACTCATGCACCAAATTACGAGTTGCTTCTGTCAAATTACTTCCAGAATAAGCATCCAGAAGCTCTAAAATCTCCGCATCCGGGTTGCTAAACATTTCTTTTATTTGTGTTTTCACCTCATCCAAACCTTCCAAATCAAAACGACCAACAGGTCCTTCTTGGTCAGAATCCCATTTAAACTCTTTGCTAAACAACTGCATTTTTTGAATTTCTTCAAAATCATGGTCTTCAGATGCCATCCAATAAACAGGAACAAAATTATTCTCTGGATATTTTTCTTTCAATTGCTTACAAAGTTTGATAACGTGCAAAATCTTTACAACAAAATACAAAGGACCTGTAAATAAAGATAATTGATGACCAGTTGTTATTGTAAAAGTATCTGGATCTCTTAACGATTCTATCTTAGCTTTCAATTCATTGAACCCACTCAATTCTTCATGCTGTTTTAACAGAGCATCAACCAAAATCTCTCTTGATTCTGATTGATAGTTCTTTTCTTTCTCCAAAATTTGTCGATCAAAATTCTCAAAAGAAAAAGTATGATTAATAAATGGCAAATAAGCCTCTTGGCGATATACCAAATTAAGATGTTGCTTACTTACTTGGCTAAGTGAACTTCGATGGAATTTAAAAACCTGCATGTGCAAATGTACATTAAGTGAATTAAACTTTGAATAATTAGTGGTCAGAATGTATCTTTGGAAAAAATACAACAATGAAAGCAATTATCAAAACAAATAAAGGTGATATGACTGCAGAATTATATTCTGAAGCAACACCTATCGCAGTATCTAACTTCGTTAAACTTGCTAAAGACGGGTTTTACAAAGATTTAAAATGGCACAGAGTCATTCCTAACTTTATGATCCAAGGAGGATGTCCTAATTCAAAAGAAGGAGCAAACGGAATGCCAGGAACAGGTGGGCCTGGATACCAAATTGATTGTGAAACAGATGCAGAGCAACAACATCATGAGAAAGGGGTTCTTTCTATGGCACATGCTGGAAAAAACACAGGAGGTTCTCAATTTTTTGTTTGTCACTCAAGAGACAACACAGCACATTTAGATGGAGCACATACCTGTTTCGGAAAAGTAATAGAAGGAATTGATATTGTTGATGACATAACAGAAGGAGACAGTATTCTTGACATTGAAATCATCGATTAGGCGAATTTAAATGTCTAAAAAAGCGATTATTATTGGATCTGGATTGGCAGGACTTGCTTCTGCCATCCGGCTTGCCAATAAAGGAATCGAAACGCATATCTTTGAAGCAAACTCCTATCCTGGAGGAAAAATAAATAGTAAAACAATAGATGGCTACCGCTTTGACCAAGGACCATCTATTCTAACCTGCCCTGAGTACATCGAAGAACTTTACACCTTATGCGGAAAGGATTTTAATGATTTTGAAACCGTTGAGCAAGCAACAGCGTTTAACTATTTCTACGAAGACGGCACTCAATTAGAATTAACCAAAGATTCAGAACAAGTCATTCGAGAGATTTCCGAGAAATTAGGAGAGCATCCTGAACAAGTTAGAAAGCACTTACAAAAAGCGAAGAAGAACTACCAATTAATTGCTCCTTTATTTATAGAAAAGTCCTTGCATCGCTGGTGGACTTTGTTTGGAAAACAATTAGCACAAGCATTGCTGCACCTTCCTAGTTACAAGCTTTTCAGCACGATGCAAAAAGAAAACCAAGGTTTTTTTACGAATCCTAGAACAGTGCAGTTGTTCAACAGATTTGCACAATACAACGGAAGCCATCCATATAGAGCACCTGCTATGTTGAACATGATTTCTCATTTAGAAATTAACGAAGGCCCTACCTTACCAAAGAACGGAAGCATACAAATCACTGACTCACTGGTGCAATTAGCAAAAGAGCAAGGAGTTATTTTCCATTTCAATGAATCGGTAGAAGAAATTCTTTTAGAAAACAAAACCGTAAAGGGAATTAAAACGAAAGAAGGCGATTATTTTGCAGATTACATTGTGAGTAATATGGATGTGATTCTCACGTATAAGCAACTTCTTAAGAATACAAAACAACCAAAGAGAACGCTTCAACAAGAAAAATCTAGTTCTGTTATTGTTTATCATTTGGGTATTAAAAAAGAATTTCCAAAGTTGAACGTCCATAATATGCTATTCTCAGATAATGATGAAGCAGAATTTGATGCTGTCTTTGACCAAAAGGAAATTCATGAATCACCTTCCTTGTATTTATACATCTCTTCTAAGATAAACGCTACTGATTCTCCAGTAGGTTGTGAAAACTGGTTTGTATTATTGAATGCTCCAATAAATGAAGGGCAAGATTGGAAGCAAATTGTTGCTGATAAGAAGAAGTACGTTCTTCAGAAACTAAGTGATTTAGTGGGGGAAGACATTACACCACTCGTCGAAGTCGAAGACCATTTGGATCCATTGCAAATTGAACAACGCTATAACATTGAACAAGGTTCTATTTACGGGAATGCTTCAAACAGCCGATTTTCAGCATTTTACAGGCACCCTAACTTTAGCAAAGAAATAAAAGGTTTGTATTTCGCAAGTGGATCTGCCCATCCTGGAGGGGGAATGCCACTCGCATTGAACAGTGCGAAAATTGCTTGTGATTGTTTGTTCTCTGATTATTCACTCTAGATTTATTACAAAAAAAAGCCTCGATTTCTCGAAGCTCTTATTATCATTAAAATGGTTAAGACTAAAGTCCTTTTACATACTCTGCGTGTGTATCTGCTAAGTCTGGACATTTAGATTCTAATGATTTTGCCATTTGCTCGTCATTGATATTAACATCAAGTACAATGTCTAATGCACATAATGCATAGTCCAAATCAGTCATGTCAATATCTAATCCAGAATCATCTGCTGCTGCTTCTGTTGCTTTTTCTGCCATACAATCACATACAGTTTGTGCTGCTGTATCATATTCTGCTACACTTGGTCCACCACATGAAGCCAATGTCAATGCAACCACTCCGATTGCTAAAGTTTTCTTAATCATAATATTATTGTTAGTTTCATTATTCATTGCTAAAATAGAACTATTTTTTGAAACCTACGAATTTTGAGTTATCCAATAAAACAATCATTTATCAACAATCCATCAATTCTACTTTCATAATTCACTCAAAAAGCTAACTTTGTTCTATGAGTGATTTCGTAGTATCTGCACGTAAATATAGACCGCAAACTTTTGACACCGTTGTCGGGCAAAAGTCAATTACGGCTACGTTAAAGAATGCGATAAAGAATGATCATTTAGCGCAAGCTTTTTTATTCTGCGGTTCTAGAGGTGTTGGTAAAACAACTACTGCTCGTATTCTTGCAAAGACAATCAATTGTTCTAACAGAACAGAAAAATTAGAAGCTTGTGATACGTGTGATTCTTGCGAATCATTTAATACGGGTAATTCGCTTAATATTTTTGAATTAGATGCAGCATCCAACAATTCTGTAGATGATATCAGAAATTTAATTGAACAAGTAAGAATAGCTCCTCAACTTGGAACACATAAGGTGTATATTATTGATGAGGTTCACATGCTTTCTCCAAGTGCATTTAATGCATTCTTGAAGACCTTAGAAGAACCACCAAAGTATGCGATATTTATTTTAGCAACAACAGAGAAGCATAAAATCATTCCAACCATATTATCTCGTTGTCAAATTTTTGACTTTAACCGGATTAAAATTGCGGACATAGCCAGTCATTTGGCTTTTGTTGCAAAAGAAGAGGGTGTTACTGTTGATGAAAACGCATTGCATGTTATTGCTCAAAAAGCAGACGGTGCCTTAAGAGATGCTCTTTCTATTTTTGATCAAATTGTTACTTTCTCGGGAAATACAATCACTTATGAGAATGTTCTAGAGAACTTAAACATTCTTGATTACGATTATTATTTTAGAATTGTAGAGAGTACTCAAAAAGCAGATATTCCAGCTGCATTGTTGTTATTAAATGACATCGTAGAAAAAGGATTTGACACGCATAATTTTGTAGTTGGACTTGCTGAACATTACCGTAACTTATTAGTCTGCCAAGATGTTCGTACCGCTAGTTTATTAGAAGTCAGTGATGACATTCAACAGAAATACGTTGAGCAATCAAAAGTATTGGACGGTAATCACATCATTCGAGCACTCGGTGTTTTAAGTAAAACGGATGTCGATTACAAGGTGTCCAAAAATCAACGCTTACTGGTCGAAATGGCCTTGATGCAATTGTGTTCCATTAATCAGGAGCTCCAAAAAAAAAACTCCTAACGGATCCAGTTAAAATCATTCCTTTCTCGAATCAAGATTTACGCAAGACGGCTAAAAAGGCAACCGTTAAACCTAAAATGAAACCTCAGTATGCTAAGGTCAACGACAAAGTGGAACCTAAAACGCTGAAAGCTCCCTCTGGAAAGCTGAGTACTTCGCATCTTTCTATCAAGAAAATATTGGAAAAAAAGGAAGATGAGAAAGACGGAGACACCATTGATTTACGCAATATGCCTCGCAATGATTTTGATTTCGACGACTTAAAAATGCTTTGGAGAAGATTTGCCTTTATGATGAAAGATGAAGGAAAATTAAC
>JAJRQP010000054.1 GCA_024280195.1 Bacteroidota bacterium
ATTAACCGCTTGTGCTTTTATTGGGTCAACCTCGATGGTCATTTCTTGCTCTTGAATACCTCGGATATCCACTTCACTTATTTCGTGCAAATCTTCTATTTGATCTTCTAATTCTTCGGCAACTTCTTTTAATAATGATGCGTTTGCTCCACGAAGATTGATGTTCATTATTGGCATCTTCGAAGGGTCCATTTCAAAAATATTTGGCTCAACAGGTAGTTGTGGAAAATCAGTTTTTGTTCTGGCGTTGTCAACTGCATCTTTTACCTTTTGCAAGGCTTTGTCAACGGTCATTTTGAAATCAAATTTGATGCGAATTGTTACGTAACCGTGTACTGCATTCGAATTAATTTCATCAACCAGTTTTATTCCACCGAGTTCTTTTTCAATTGTTTTGGCAATTTTCTCCGACATGTATTTGGGAGAAGAACCAGGCTTTGCAATTCCCACATATATTTCAGGAATTTGAATTTCTGGGAAGTTTTCTTTTGGCATTGATTGGTATGAAAACAGCCCTCCAAAAAAGATGATTGCCGCAATCAAGAACACTGTTTTTCGATTATTAACCGCTAGTGTTGATAGACCAAATCCTTTATTTTCTTTTGACATAATGAATGATTTAATGTTGAAGTTGACTTGTGTTTGACAATCAGTTTATTTATTTCTAACAATATCACCTTCTGAAATTCCTCGTGCACCTTCTGAAACAATCAGTTGATTTTCTTCGAGCCCTTCTTTAATCAAAGATTCTCCTTTGTATTTCTTCAAAACAACAACATTGAGCTTTGTGATTTCATAGTTGTTTCCCTTTTTTGTGGCAACAAAAACAAAATCTAAATTATCTTGGTCTTTTAGAATTCCTTTGGAAGGAATAACAATTCCATTTTCAACCTCCATATCTGTTATTGCAAGCTCTGCAAGCATGTTGGGAAGTAAGAAAGAATTGTTTTTAATAGAAGACATGATTCTGAAAGTTCTGTTCGTTGGCTCAATGTAGTTACCAACATTCGTTACTTTTAAGAAAATAGACGTATCCATATAATTTGGAAACGAGACAACGATTGGTGTTCCTACTTTTAGATTCGCAATGTGTTTTTCAGAAAGAGAAGCAATGATATCGACTTGTTCGTTATTAACCAAACGAACAATTGGTGTTTGAGGACCTGCCATCTGGCCTTTTCGAGCAAATACATTGTCAATTATTCCAGAAAATGGTGCGCGAATAATAGACTTTCCTCGTTGGGTATTCAGAGAATTTAATTTTGATTGAAGCGATTTTACTTGATTCTTCGCTGTTTCTAGTTCAAATTCAGATCCAACTCCTCTTTTTTTCAACTCTTCCTGCTTACCTAATAAATATTCAGCATATTCTAGAGACGTTTTTAACTCCTGAACATTAGAAGAAAGAATGGATGCATCTAGCATTGCAATCGTTTGTCCTTTTGAGACTTTCTGTCCTTCTTTGACGTTCACTTTTGTAATTTGTCCACCCATTTCAGCGGTTAGTAAAACATCCTTGTCTGTTTCAACGTTTCCTTGAATTCTAATTTCATGGATGAATTTTTTTATTTCCACTTTTTCCAATTTCACGAGTGGATGTTGATTTTTGACTTCCTTTTTCTCTTCTGATGATTCAGAACAAGATGTCATAGCAAATAAAACTGGAATTGCGAGAAGAATAATTGAGTTAATTTTCATGTCTTATTTATTTGGGAGTATGTTATTGTATAATTTATCTATGGCTAGTTTTGCTTGAAATAACTCTACGGTAGAGCCGATAAGCTGTGCTTGTGCCATCATTAATTGATTGTGTTTTTGCGTTACTAGCATGCTGTTTCCCTTCCCAATTTCATTCTTAGTAATTGCTTTTTGGTAAATAGAATTAGCTAGTTCTACATTCTTAGTTTGGAGCTGGTGTTTGTTTTTAGCTCCTTTTAAATTATTCCGTGTTTGAATTTCTTGAAATTGCAGCTGTCGTTCTAGTTGAGTCAACTGATTTTCTGTGTTCAATAATTCTACTTTTGCTTGAGAAGTTCTTGCGTACCTGCTTAGTCCTGAAAAGATGGGGATGTTTAGTTGCAAGCCCCAAACTGTTTGTGGAAACCATTTTTCATTCGCAAAAAGATTGAATTCATTTCTGTATGCATTATATGTCTGTTGGAAATAAGCATTTAATGAAGGCAGATTGGCGAACTTATTATTCTTCAGATTCAACGCTTGCAATTGCACTTTCTTTTCTATCATCGTAAAAGACAAATTACTGTGAATGTCTCCCTTCGAAATCGATTCCTTTTGAAGTAAGTCATCGATGTTGTTAGAAAGTTCAATCGAATCATTCATTGGGTAACCCATTGCTAGTTTCAGCATCGACAACGCATTCTCTAGTTGAATTTGAGCAGTCGTTTGAACACTTCTTGCGTTGATTAAAGAGTAATTCAATTGGTCGATATCTTCCTGTTGAATCATTCCTAAATCTAAAAAGTGTTGCTGCTGTTTAACTAATTTCTCTGTAGATTCGACTAAAGAATCCATAAAAACAAGATTCTCTTTAGCAACAGAAGAGATTTGATAGGCGTTAATGACATTAAAAATGACTTCTTCTTTCGATTGGTCAGAAATATTTTTTTGAAACTTTGCAAATAAACTTGCCGTCTGCAATCCAACGATGTAAGAGCCATTGAATATTAATTGATTTACTTGTAACGTTCCGGTTGATGTAAATTTAGTTCCTGCCTCGAAAGAAATCGTCTCACCATCTGCAGCTAAAGGATTGAAGAATTTTGCGTCTAACACCGTAACTGGAAGGTTGATGAAGTGACTAAAATTGCCATTAAAATCAACTTGTGGCAGTCCCATCCCTCTTGTTTCTGTTATTTTCAGGCGAGCAATTTCTATAGCGTTGTTCGCTTCTGCGACAGAAAGGTTATTATCGAGTGCGTAGATTTTGGCTTCTTCTATGGAAAAAACTTGGGCGTCGCTCAAGGAGGTGCTATAGATAAACAGGAGTAATAATAGTGTTCTCATAATGCTTTTTTTAGTAGTTTTTGACCTTCTTCGTTTGCCATTCCATTCAGTTGAAAGCGAACAATTTCTCTAAACAAGTCTTCAAACTGAAACTCTGGCCAGGGGAAAATTTCTGGATTCATAATCATGTCAATTGAAACGACATACATACGACCAATAATAGTTGGGTTAATTTCTTTTCGGTAAATTCCTTCTTCTATTCCACGCTTTATGTTGTTAGTAATAGTTTCAAGAACGAACTCCCATTTATGTCTTTCGATGATTGCCCAAGCATCTGGGTGGTATTTTTTTAAATCAAAAAAAACAGTGGGATTAATGTTGCCTATATTTTCTGTAACAAGTTTTGTTATTTGCAGAAGGTCATCGATAGCATTTTCTGATTGAATAGTGCAATTACAACAAACTGCTTGCTCCATTTCAACCTTCATTCGTATCATTTCAGCAATTAGCTCATTTTTGTCCTTGAATAATTTATAGATAGTTTTTTTTGATATTCCAAGTTCCCTAGCAAGATCATCCATGGTCACACTTTTGATGCCGTACTTCATGTAAACTGAAGTTGCTCGCTCAAGCATCTCTAATTTTTTCTCGTCCATGTTGCAAATATACAACAAAACTATTTAGGAAACTATTTATGAAATTAAAGTTTCCAAAGTGTTATGTTAAAAATTAATACCTTCGTAGCAATGAAAGAAGCAATACAGATTTTTACAGATGGTTCTGCAAAAGGTAATCCGGGTAACGGGGGTTATGGAATTGTGATGCGATTTGGAAATAAGGAGAAAGAAATGGCTCAAGGTTTTCGCATGACAACTAACAATCGAATGGAATTGTTGGCGATTATTATTGCTTTGGAAACGCTGAAAACTTCAAAGTATCCAGTAAAAATTTATTCTGACTCTAAATATGTCATCGATTCAATTACCAAGAAATGGGTTTTTGGATGGGAGAAGAAAAATTTTAAAGGCAAGAAAAACGAAGATCTTTGGAAGCGTTATTTACTACTTCACCCAAAATTTGATTTAGAATTCAATTGGGTAAAAGGGCATGCTGGTCATCCTGAGAATGAAAGATGTGATGTTTTAGCATTTAATGCTGCGGATGATTTTAATAATCATTTAGTAGATGAGTATTTTGAAGAAATTCAGAAGAATAAAGAAAATTAACCATTATTGTCCGATTAATATTTTTTCTCCACTTTTTTTTGCCACGAATACACGAATGATTGATTTAAAAAATGATTTCCCCGAAGCGATAATTCTCTCGTGCCTTCATAAATTAAGCGGGCACCAAAACACCGCAAAATTCGTCATTTTACAAACTGTTTGACCGTAGGGAGTTTTTGTAAAATAGAATTAGAG
>JAJRQP010000055.1 GCA_024280195.1 Bacteroidota bacterium
GATGACTTTACCAGACGATACAACGCAAGTTATCACCATCGAAAAACATCCTTATTTAAAAGAAAAAATTGGCGATGATATCATTACCGCAAGTGGCTTGACCTTACTCGGCGCAGATGACAAAGCAGGAATTGCCATCATTATGGACTTGGTTAGTCATCTACAAGCCAACCCTGAAATTCCACATCCAACCATTCGTGTTTTGTTTACGCCCGATGAAGAAATTGGTCGTGGTGTCGATCATTTGGATATGGAAAAACTGAATGCAGATTATGGCTACACATTAGACGGTGGCATTCTCGGTTCTCTAGAAGATGAAAGTTTTTCTGCCGATGCAGTAACAATAACAATCAACGGAATCACTGCACATCCAGGTTATGCCAAAGGTAAAATGGTCAGTGCCATGAAAGTTGCATCTGAATTTATTGCAGCTCTTCCAAAGAACGAATGGTGTCCTGAAGCAACGCAAGACAGAGAAGGTTTTGTTCACCCAGTTGCAATAAATGGAGGAATGGAACAGACAGTTGTACAATTTATTATCCGTGATCACATCACTTCTAAGTTGAAAGAATACGAAGATCGTTTAGAAGGGATTCTCAATAATGTCCTTGCAAAGTATCCGAAACTAGACACTTCTTTTGAAGTTTCAGAACAATACCGTAACATGAAGGAAATTATCAAAGATGTTCCTTTTGTAACAGATTACGCTATTCAAGCAATGGAGAACGCAGGAGTAAAACCTGTTCCGACCATTATTCGCGGAGGAACTGATGGCTCTCGTCTTTCTTTTATGGGATTGCCTTGTCCTAATATCTTTACTGGAGAATTGGCTATTCATTCTCGACATGAGTATGTGAGTGTTCAAGATATGGAGAAAGGGACAGCAACTTTGACAGAATTAGTTCAACTCTGGACAAAACATAACTAATGGATTACAAGAGCATCATACAAAATATCAAAGCCAAAAACTTCGAGAAGATTTATTTTCTTCACGGAGAAGAGGCTTATTATATTGATAAAATCACAGATGCGATTATTGAGAATGCATTAGAAGAACATGAAAGAGACTTCAATCAAACAATTTTATACGGAAAAGATTCTGACGCTTTAAGTATCATGTCTGAAGCAAAAGGTTACCCAATGATGGCAGAACGTCGTCTGGTAATCCTTAAGGAAGCGCAAGATTTTAGAAATTTAGAAGACTTAGCTCCCTATTTTGAGAACCCTTCTGAGCAAACTATTTTTGTGGTCAATTATAAGTACAAAAAATACGATTCGCGAAAGAAAACAATAAAAGCAGCAGCAAAAAATGGATTGGTTTATAAGTCGGATAAAATTCCTGATTATAAGTTGCCAGACTGGATTAATACATACGTAAAATCTCAAGGCTTTGGCATTTCCTCCAAGGCTTGTATGTTGCTAGCAGAATTTTTAGGTGGGGACTTGAGTAAAATCACGAATGAATTAGATAAACTAGAAATTCTGGTTGAAAAAGGAACAACGATTAACGAAGTTCACATTGAAGAAAATATTGGAATTTCGAAAGACTACAATATTTTTGAATTAGTCAATGCTATTGGAATTAGAGATGTCTTGAAGGCGAATACGATCGTTGATTACTTCGATCACAATCCAAAAGCAGCACCAATGGTCATGGTTGTATCAAACATCTTTAACTTGCACTTACAAATGATGAAGGTTCATTTCGCAGAAAATAAATCTAAGGATGCTATTGCAAAAGCATTTAAGATGCATCCTTTTGTTGCTGGGAAAATGATAAGTGCTGCTAAAATTTACAACCCAAAGAAAATTGCCGCTAATATCGCCGTTCTACACGAATACGATTTAAAATCAAAAGGTGTTAACAATCCATCTGCAACTGGAGGTCAATTAATGAAAGAATTAATTTATAAACTGATGCATTAATGCGTTTATTCTACGATGCAAATATCAGTTCTTCGGACAGTAACTATACGCTTTCTGAAGATGAATCAAAACACATTGTTCGTGTCTTAAGGATGAAAGAAGGAGAACAAATTGGTTTATTGAATGGCAAAGGAAGTTCTTTCACTTGTGAAATTAGTGATGCTCATCCAAAGCGATGCACCTTAAATATTGTTGCTCATTCTCAGGAACAAGAACCTAATTATGATTTGCACGTTGCCATTGGTCCAACTAAGCAATTAGATAGGATGGAGTGGTTTGTGGAGAAAGCAACGGAAATTGGCGTGACAGAAATCACCTTGATTGGATGCGAAAACCAAGAACGATCAAAAGTTAAAATTGACCGATTGGTAAAGAAAGCAATTTCTGCCATGAAGCAATCTCACCGTTCTTTCCTGCCTAAAATCAATGAGTTAACTAACGTTAATGAATTTATAGAGAATCACCCGAACGGTTTAATCGCGCATTGTCACGAAGAACCAAAAGAATCATTTGATGCGTCTTTCAGAAAAAAGGGTTGTCCAATTCTGATAGGACCTGAAGGAGACTTTACTCTAGAAGAAATTAACTTTGCTTTGGAAAATGGTTATAAAACAATTACTTTAGGAGAGAATAGATTGAGAACAGAAACAGCAGGGATTTATGTTTGCGTTAGAAGTAAGCTGTTGTTAGATTATGAATTGTGATGCCTATTGTGTATTAGAATTATGAGAAAAACGAACTTCAACTAAATCATTGGCTCTGTGAAACTCTGTGTGTCCTCTGTGGCTCTCTGTGAAATATATAAGAAATGAAAAATTAGTATGCGTGAGAGGAGTGATGAGTTATGAGTTATGAGTTATGAGTTATGAGTTATGAGTTATGAGAAAAACGAACTTCAACTAAATCATTGGCTCTGTGAAACTCTGTGTGTCCTCTGTGGCTCTCTGTGAAATATATAAGAAATGAAAAATTAGTATGCGTGAGAGGAGTTATGAATTATGTGAAAAACGAACTTCAACTAAATCATTGGCTCTGTGAAACTCTGTGTGTCCTCTGTGGCTCTCTGTGAAATATATAAGAAATGAAAAAATTAATAACAATACTAACTATTCTAATCGCAACAACTTCGTTTTCACAAGGAAGTTATCAATTAGCGGTATTAAAATACAGTGGTGGTGGAGATTATTATGCGAACCCAACAGCATTGCCTAACCTCATCGAATTCTGTAATACCAATTTAGCAACGACAATCAAAAAGGAAGTTCCTTATGTGGAGGTTGGAAGCAGTGATTTATTTCTCTACCCGATGGTTCACATGACAGGTCACGGAAATGTTGTTTTTTCTTCGTCAGAAGCAGAGAATTTAAGAACGTATTTACTAGGAGGAGGATTTTTACACATCGATGATAATTACGGTATGGATAAATTCATCCGAATTGAATTGAAGAAAGTTTTTCCGAACAATGATTTAGTCGAACTGCCTTTTGACCATAAAATTTTTCACCAGAAATACGACTTTAATGGATTGCCTAAAATTCACGAGCACGATGGAAAAAGACCACAAGCTTTTGGAATTATCATAGATGGAAGATTGCTTTGTCTTTATACGTATGAAACAGACTTAAGCGATGGTTGGGAGAATTCTGAAGTGCATAATGATTCGGAGAATAAGAGGTTGCAAGCATTGAAAATGGGAGCAAATATATTGATGTACGCGTTTATGATGTAAAGAATGCAATTAGTTAGACCTGATACCTTACCTTTTA
>JAJRQP010000056.1 GCA_024280195.1 Bacteroidota bacterium
ATTGCTTCGTATATTTTACCTTAACGGTGAACCATGTATTCATATTTCTCTAAATTATTTGGAAAACAAAGATAGGGTAAGAATTGTATCAGAAGATGAAATATTGTGAAAAGTTATTCACGAAATTGAAGAAAAAGGAATTGATTACAAGGTATATTTTCTTCCGTTTGAATAAACGATATAGGAATTATTAAATAACTCAACCAAAACAGTACTTCCATAAATGGAGAATTCAGAATTCATCTGAGTCGTGATTTCAACAACTCGACCATTTACCAATGCACTTACCCCTCCCATGATGTCTCTAAAAGCAACAATATCATTTTTTACAATAATCTCCTCTGGTTTGTATCTTGCTATTTCATATTTAACGCCATTCTCTAATGCATAAGTGAAACCATTCTCCGACCAAACAGCAACATCGTCTTTGACCATCCAGTTTTCATCTGCTCCAAAATTGGTCAACTGTTTTTGTTTGCCTTGAGAATAATACATCAAGTCGCCATTTCTATTTTCGTAAACAATAAAACCTCTTCCTGCCTTGTATTTACCAACATGAAATTCTTCTACGTCTAAAAAATTGCCATTTTCAAAAACTGTAAATGTTCCGTTAATAGGATCATTGAAACAAAGAATATCAGTTCCTGCTTCAAAATGATAAGGAGAATGCCAAACGTCTAAGTCGAAGATTTTACCGTTCCAAAAAACTTTATTAAAATTACCATTGTCTTTAAATGCAACAATGTTCTCGCCTATAACTTCTGGAGCAATCAAATCAACAGAAGAAGCAAATAAGGGAATCACTCTACCTTCATAATACACATTTAGCGTATTGCTTTGAACATCATCGAAAACAATGATGTTGTCTTTTACTGAATAATATTTATTAGTGAAAGAAAGTGTTCTAATATTTCCATCATCCCACATATTTAACGTCCCTCCTATTTTCCAAACCATCAAGTTGTCTGAAACTTGATAATCTACTTTTAGGTTGGCTACGTTATTTTTCTTTTTCCCATCGTAAACAATCAAATTACCTCTAAAATCAACGTAGGCAACTACATTATCTCCAGCTTTAAACTCTTCAATTCGCTGAATTTCAACTTGCTGAAAAAATCCTTGGTTAAAGTTCCTGAAATAACCTCTAAAATCAAGAACCGGAACTACATCCTGTGTAAAGGCAAATAAATTACAGAAAATGAAGAAAAATAAAATCGTTAAACGCATAATCAAAAGTAAACAATATTCAAGCCAAGTAAATCAATAATTAGATATATTTAATGTCCATTAATAATAAACGTTAAATTTGATGTATATTGTTCTAAACAAACTTTAAAAATTATCAAATGGGGATCTTAGTATCAGTATTAATTGGAGCAGTTGCTGGTTGGTTAGCAAGCAAATTTATGAAATCAAATTCTAATGGAATTTTGATGAATATTATTCTTGGTATTTTGGGAGGATATGTTGGTAATTGGCTATTTGGTCTGTTAAACATTTCTGGTGGAGGATCATGGGTTGGAATAATCATAACTTCTACAATTGGAGCAGCAGTTTTAATATTTATTGCTAAAATGATTTTTAAAAAAGGTAAGTAATTTCAATAATGAGAATTTTACTTTTTCTTATTATTTCTTGCATTACTTTCCCTACTCTTTCTCAAAAAAGAAGGAAAATTGTTCATGAACCAGAAGTTTTTGCAAGCAATGAAAAACTTTACGAATTTGACATTAAATATTTAGGAGAATCGATACACGTAGATCCTACCTATCAATATGTGATTGGTTACTTAGTAGAGTTAATGGCGGAGAACCCAAAATGGACCCTCTTAGTAAGAGGTCATGTTTGTTGTGGACCAGCTATGAAAGTGAGCAAAAAAAGAGCATGCAAAGCCTACAAACTGCTGATTGAGTACGGAATTGATAAAGAAAGACTTAGATATGAAGGATTTAGTGATATTAAACCTTTGATTTTTCCAGAAAAAACAGAGGAAGATGCGGCGAAAAACCGTAGAGTTGATTTTTTGATTACAATAAATGATTAAGAATGAACTAAAACAAAATGCTCAGAAAATTGATACGATAAATTGAACCTAACACCATCATTCTCAATCATAATTTGATTGACACCTATTTCTCTCACAATCATTTCATCTTTATACTTTTCTATATCTCCTTCTTGCAGCTTATAAAAAGCCTCTTTTGCCGACCAAACCAAATGTAAATTTAACTCTGTTAAATCAAGGCTCTTTTCTTCCCATTCATTGACAAAGTAATCTCTCCCTTTTGCTAAGTTTTTCTTAAAAACTTGAATGTCAACACCTACTTTATTTTTGTCGGATAATTGAATTGCATAGTAATCCTGCGAATGAGAAATAGAAATATTCTTCTCCGGAAACTCAACTATAAATGGAGCTCCAGATTCTTTATGATTGATGGTGATTTCCTCTCCAAGTAACTCCCAAACAATTTGTTTTACAACTGAACGTTGGTATTCTACCTTGGTAGCAAAACGTTTATCGACAGCAGTAATGTCTTCATAAACAATGACTTCCGAATAATCATTTGGAGAATGTGAAAAATTAATTTGTTTTAGTTGATGCAAATTTCAGATGTTAATTGTTTCAAAGTTACGCAATCCTTATTAAAAAATGACTTTAAAATGAAGCACTGTGCTTGCCGAAATAATGTTTAACTTTGTTTCCATACAATGAGCGCAATACAAACTGTCAAAAAAATAGGGCTTTTCTCACTTCGAGGAATTCTCATCACATTCGAAATAATCATCGGATTGTTGATTTTATTGATTTTATACATGATGCTTTCTTCGAAAATAAATCCCCCTGAAGTTCAAGAAGTTCAGATTGGAAAGCGAGAGAAAGTTGGAGAAAACCATTACGTTATCGGCGACAACTGGCTCAAAAAGAATGAGCAAGGAATTTGGGAAATGTACATCGAAGGCGCTCCATACGAACGAGGTTTGATTTATGGAGAACTTGCCAAAGAACTGGTTCAAAAGCAAGAAAAAATATTCGTTGGGCAGATTGATAATTTTGTTCCAAGTAAAGGATGGCAACGTGTTTTACAGTTAATGATTGGTTTCTTCAACAAAGATTTACCGGAGAATATTCAACTCGAAAATCAACAAGAAATTTACGGGATCTCCAAGTCATTCTCGGATGATTATGATTACATTTCAACGAAATACGGGAGAATTCTCAACTATCATGCAGCGCACGATATTGGTCATGCACTGAATGATTACAGCATGGTTGGTTGTACATCTTTTGCTTTGAAAGGACATAAATCTGCTAACGGAAAATTACTCATCGGACGTAACTTCGACTTCTATGTTGGGGACGATTTTGCAGAAGAAAAAATCATTCTATTCTTAAAACCAGACAAAGGTCATGCATTTGTATCCTATTCTTGGGCAGGATTCACTGGTGTTGCCTCAGGTCTGAATATCAAAGGATTAAGCGTAACAATTAACGCATCAAAATCGGATTTGCCTACTTCAACAAAAACACCAATTTCACTTTTAGCAAGAGAAATTTTGCAATACGCATCTACCATTGATGAAGCGATTGCAATTGCTAAAAAACGTCAAACTTTTGTATCTGAAACCATTATGGTTGCTTCTAAAATTGATGGGAAAGCGGTGTTAATTGAAAAATCACCTGCAAAAATGGGAGTCTATGCATCTCCTTCTGACGAATTGATTTGTGCGAACCATTATCAATCTCAGACATTCTTAATGGATTCTTCCAATATTCAAAATATCGTTGAAAGCGATTCTCATTTTCGCTATGCAAAAGTGAAAACGATGATTGCCAATCGAGATTCACTTTCTACGATGGATGCTATCAACATTCTTCGTTCTCAAAAAGGAATTAATAACGACACATTAGGAATGGGGAACCCAAGAGCTGTAAATCAATTAATTGCCCACCACAGCGTTGTCATTCAACCTGAACAATTGTTGTTTTACGCATCTACAAATGATTATCAATTGGGAACATATCTCGGTTATGATTTAGAACAAATTTTTGAAAGTAAGCAAATTCATTCTCCCAACAGGCTTCCAGAAGATGCTTTTTTACACTCTGAGAATTACGCCAAATTTAAAGAGTTTAAAGAGGGCAAAAAGAAAATTACTGCTTTTTTACTATTTGACAAAAATCTAGAACTCACTGATAATCAGGCTAATTCATTCATTAACACGCATTCAGAATCATTCATAACCTACGAGGTTCTTGGAAGATATTTCCTCAAAAAAGGAGAAAAAAAACGAGCTAAAAAGCAATTTAAAATCGCGTTGACAAAAAAAGTTGCATCTTTGGCTATTGAGAAAGAACTAGAGAACCTTATTAAAGAATGCCAAGAATGAACACGATAGCAAAGACTCCATTTTGCACAGAAGAGCAATTAAAAACATTGATTGAAACGCTGAATTACTGCGCTAAAAACTCACCATTCTACCACAACAAAATAAAGCAAGTTGATACGACATTCTCCCTAGAAGATTATAAAAAGCTACCCTTTACAAGTAAAGAAGATTTAAGTGCACACAATGCAGATTTTTGCTGCGTGGCAAAGAATGAAATTGCAGAATACGTGACCACTTCTGGAACAACAGGCTCTCCAATTTCCTTGTATTTAACCAAGAATGATTTGCACCGATTAGCGAAGAATGAAAAAGATTCTCTTTCATTAATGGGACATACTTCTGATGATTTATTTCAACTATTGACAACGATTGACAAGCAATTCATGGCAGGAATCGCTTACTTTTTGGGAGTTCAAGAATTGGAAGCAGGAATGATTCGTCTTGGTCCGGGAGTTCCTAAGTTGCAATGGGAATCCATTCTGAAATATGAACCAACTGCATTGATTGCCGTTCCATCATTTATCGTAACATTGATTGACTACGCAAAAGAAAACAACATTGATTTTAACAAATCTAGCATTCAATCTATAGTTTGCATTGGCGAACCTATTCGCAACGATGATTTGACATATAACATTCTCGGGAAAAGAATTACTGACAATTGGAATGTGAAAATTTATTCAACCTACGCGTCAACAGAAATGGGCGCAGCGTTTTCTGAATGTACTGCACAGAAAGGTTGCCACTTGAACGATGATTTATTATTTTTAGAGGTCATCAAAGAAGATGGAACAGAAGCAATGCATGGAGAATCTGGAGAAATCATTGTCACAACATTGGGCGTTGAAGGCACACCATTGATTCGATACAAAACTGGTGATATAGCAAAGATTTACCGAGACAAATGTTCTTGCGGAAACAAAACACCTCGATTAGGCCCCATCATTGGACGCAAAAACCAAATGATTAAATTCAAAGGAACAACCTTGTATCCAAAAGCAATTTTTGATGCACTGGAAGAATTTGATTCTATTTCTTGCTATAAAGTTCTCATTGAAAAAAATGAACTAGGCAATGATGAAATAATCATCCTTCTTGAAGATAAATTTAAAACGCATTCGCAATTAGATGCTATTAAGAATAGATGCCGTGAGAAGTTACGTGTACTGCCACAGTTTCAGTTCATGGAAGCGAATAAACTAAGAGGATTGGTGTATAAGAAGCACATGAGGAAACCGGAGAAGATTAAGTTTATGTAGGGTTCTTTACTTTTTTTCATTGCCAAAAAAAGTAACAAAAAAGTCTAGCACTTCGTTTTTTTCATTTCATTCCACTCCTACAAAATGATACTTTCGGTGATGCTTCCGCTCTGCTCTAGTCTTCCTCAAGTATTTACATTTTCTAGTTCGCTTCATTCATTCAAAAAACAATGTGCGAGTTCGTGGGAAATCATTTTTTGTTTCTTCAATTCAAGTAGTGAATGATACAAAATGTTCATCTTATGAGTAATTACTCCACTTAATTAATAAAAGATATTCAATTTTTCTCGCCAACTTAATGGACTTTCTAAAGTTTTATCTGAAAATTCGAGATGAATTACCCTTCTCCTTCTATTACCTTCAGATTTACTTGATGCATGAAACAAAAGTGGAGACATAATCATCACTCCGCCTTTTACTACTTCACAAAGTGTCTCCTTTTCTAATTTCCAAGTATCAGAATCAAGTCTTACAATACCATTTCTGTGCGAATTTGGTACAACTCTTAAAGCCCCATTGCTTAAATCAGTTTTATCGAGATGAATTCTAATTGTAATAATACTTTCTAGAATTTTTTGAGGAGGTTGTACACCATATTGCCCCCGCTTAAAAGTCCAATTATCTTCATTAGAATTTATTTAATAAAACATATTAATTTTTAGACCAATATTCTAATTCTCCAATCGAATCACCTTCGCCAACGTTCCTAAAATTCGCTTATGTTTTTTTACAAATGGATTACTCATGTCCCAAACATAACCTGCAAGAACGGAGCAAATTTGTTTTTTAAATTCTTCATTGCCATTTTCCTTAAAGAAAATTGTGTGCAAATCTCCGTTGTACCATGCATCGACATAAGAACGGAAGACCTCTACTCCATGCAGTAAAATTTCATCGTATTCTGTGTCCCAATCAACTGATTCTCCATCTAGTTGCTTCGCCACTAAGTCCGCAGCCATGTAACCCGATTTTAATGCAAACATAACCCCTGAACTAAAAATAGGGTCTAAAAATTCTGTACTGTTTCCACAAAGAACATATCCTTCTCCATGCAATTGTTTTACCGCGATAGAATAACCTAGTATTGTCTTCGGTTCGAAGTTGAATTCTGTTTCCGCATACCTACCATTCAGCCCAGGAAAAGATTTTACTAAGTTTTTGAATTCCGCTCCATTATTCTCCGAAATAGATGCTACATAACTCTCTTCTCCAACAATACCAACAGAAGCTGTTCCATCAGAAAAAGGAATAGACCAAATCCAAGCAGAGTTGTTATTAAAAGCATTCACAAATATATTCGCACTTGCTTTCTCAGAACGTTTATCATCTTTTACATGTGCAAAAACAGCGCCTCTCGGAATAGAAGTCGCAGGAACGTTCAAATCGAACAACCTCGGAAGCACTCGCCCGTAACCACTTGAATCTATTACAAACTTGCATTCAATCTCCACTTGTTGCCCTTCAGAATTGGTGTAAAAAACGTGCTGATTAGTCGCGCTTGTTTTGACATCTGTTACTTCGGAATTAAAATGAACAATAGCTCCTTTTTTCTCTACTTCTTCAAGTAGAGCCAAATCAAAATCTGCACGCTTTACTTGGTAGGTGTAATCCCATCCATCTGTGTAGCGTTCATTAAAAAGAAAATCACAGGTCTTGTTCTCATGATAGAAAGAAACACCATTTTTCACTTGAAATTTCTTCTCTGCAATGCAATCCAACAAGTCAACCTTCTCTAAAAAATCCATGCATTGTGGCAGTAAACTTTCTCCTATCACAAAACGAGGGAATTCTGTTTTTTCAATGATTAAAACTGAGAGATTATCTTGCAATAACCTCGCTGCTGCAGTTGCCCCAGAAGGGCCTGCTCCAATAACAACTACATCAAAACTACTTTTCATTTTGCCTTGTTTATTTTTTCTATCAAATACTTGTCTTCAATAAAATTGAAACTATTTACCAATGCACCAATTGTTGCTCCCAAAACACCGTGAAAAACCAAATTTTGTCCTGTTAAAAACAGATTTGGAACGCGCGTTTTTGTGTTTATTTTAGAATGCATGATATTATTACAATCCTTTTTAATTCCATATAAAGATCCATCTTCAGTACCTATATAATCTTTGTAGGTTAATGGTGTAGAACAATAAATTCCTTTTATAGACTTACGTATATCAGGGAAAATCTCTTCCAATTTCTCAATCACTTGTTCTTCTTTCTCCCTTTTAAATTTTGCGTACTCCTCTCCTCTATTTCCAGAATTAGCAACCGTATTGAAAGTAGAACTCCATTGCTCAACCTCCTTATAATCCATGTAAGCCATTGCCGATAATGATTCTGCAAACTCACCTTGATTCTTTACTGCAGAGGTACAAATAAAAAGCGCTTGTGGCCAATGACTTTCGTCATATTTAACGGTGTTCCAAACCTCATTTTGAGAATAGGCATACATGTTATAATTCAAATACGGGAATGAATTCTCATGAAAAGAAAGATACAACATAAAAGAGGACACTGTATTCTTCAACTTATTCAATCGAGTACGATAAGCAGGTCTAAAATTCTCTATACCAAATACTTGCGTTGTGATTCTGGGATGCATATTGGAAATGAAATTTTGAGCAAAAAACGTTTCTCCCGATTTTGTCTCCACAGAAATAATACGCTTTTCTTGATAGTTTGCACGAACAACTTCCTGTCGCTTCATCACTTTCCCTCCCAAAGAATGCAATCTTTTTGTTAAGAGTTTAGCTATCTGAGAACCTCCATTCTCCATGCGGTAACTTCCTTTTAAATAGCTGTTCATGATGAGTGCAAGAACATACAACGGAGTCGTTTTCGTTTCACCTGCATAAAGCAATCCATTACCCAAGAGGACAGATTGCAAAATTTTATTCTCTGTAATTGACGTAATAAAACCGAATGCACTTTCAGACATTAATTCTGGTTTGTCGATGTAAGAAAAACCATCCTCAACCTCTAAATTGTACAACGGGAATTCTTTACAGATACTTTGCATTTTAGCTAAATACAAATCAATTGCTTTTTCCTCTTTGGGAAACTTCTCTAGTAATCCTTCCTTAAAATTGGAATAACCTTGTCCGTGTTTAAATGTAGAACCATCCGGCAAACGAATCATATCGAAACAATCATCGTCCAAACGCTTCATTTTTAGATCATCTATGATTCCCAAATACTTAAAAATAGAATGCAAGGTCTCCCCTTCATCTAAAGAACCAATATAGTGAACTCCGGTATCAAAAATGACTTTATCACGACTAAAAACTTGCAATGAACCACCAACTTGGTGATTTTTCTCTAGCACCAAAACAGAATGACCTTCCATTGCCAATAACACAGATGAAACGAGTCCTCCGATGCCACTACCAACAACTATAAAATCATATTCCGTTTTTGCTTTCTTCATGTGCGATTTTACGGAGAACGAACAAAACATTTGAGGTTTTCTCTGATTGCTCAAGCAATTCACAAGTTAGGTTTCTCTCCTTTGCGAATTTAAAAATATCTTCAGAAGAAAAAAAGCTTAATGCTTCCGATGTTTTATTGAATCCAAAAATTGTTGTTGAGAATTTTTCTGTAACTTGTGTAACTCCGTGTCTATCAGATACATCTATTATTCCGTCACGAATTAAAATAATTCCATTCTCATTGAGATTATCAACTGTTTTGTGTAAGACTTCTAGTTGTTGTTCAAAAGTCATGTAATGAAGAACATCGTTGTAAAA
>JAJRQP010000057.1 GCA_024280195.1 Bacteroidota bacterium
CAGATAAACACAATGCTCCAACAGGAGTAATTGTTGCATCTGCTAGAGGTGTAACTGTTGCAATAACCAATGCTCTTGCACTCACACAGCTTGCTTCTTGTATTTCCCAATCATAAAAATGATAATAGAAGCCACTTCCTGCGCTACTACTTGTTATATTAACAACTCCCCCTATAGAATATGGAAAAGCTAAGTTCGTATTGTTTCTATACAAGTCTGGATTACTCCCTGCTTGTGTTCCTAACTGTAAATTTGTCCCTACAGGCACAGAAAAATTAAGGGAAATCCTACTTTGTCCAGCTGGAACATTCACAATTGTTGTTTGCAACACTGTACCAACATTGTCACGCAGTTCTATTGTTCTATTTCCTGCACTCCCCGCATCTACCCAAACTGAATTTATAGTAAATGGACTAATTGCATCGAAAAGTAGATGTTGATCCCCACTGAAGTAACCTCCTCCGCCGAAACTGTTATCAACTGGTCCAACGTTAATCGGTATTGCAGAAATTTCTTCCTCAACGTAATAATTTGTTGTTACAGCAAGAGGAGAGGTAGTAAAGGAGCTACCCGTTGCAAGAATAGTCCCTCCTGCTATAACATTATACCAGTTTAGGTTACTTCCTACTGCTGTTAAGGTTGCTGTAAAGTTTTCACAAATAAGATCACCCGTTGCTGGTGGAGCTGGTGGTAAGTCAACAAAAATGTAATTTGTTTGAATAAACTGATTGTTTCCAATACTATTTGTCGCTATTAAGGTTACAGTATAAGAACCATTTGTTGCATAAGAATGTGATGGATTTTGGCTTGTTGACGTATTTCCATCTCCAAAATCCCACAACCAAGATGTCGGACCGTTTGTTGAAAGGTCTGTGAAGTTAGCATCACCCGTACAGGTTGTATCTTTATCTACAGTAAAATTGGCGACAGGTGCTAAGGTTGAAAGAACACATTGCCAATCTATTTGAAAACCTGCATTTTCTACACCGGGGTCAGAATGAAAAACAACCGTAATTGACCCTCCTGTTGAACTAACTGTTGCTGGAGGAGGGTTGTTATTACAATACTTTCCTATTAATGGTGAGCCTGTTGTTGCTCCGTCATAAAATTCTACAAAATCATAATCACAGGTTGTCCCTGTTGATCCTGGTTCAATATCAAACAGTGTCATGTTTAAGTCAACTGTTGCAGCTCCGATTGATGAAACGGTAATTTGTGCATCTTGGTTTGCAGAATAAGGAGAAGCAGGTCCTCCAGGATCATACATTGTTCCCGCACAGCTTGTTTGTAAATCTGCCATTCCGTTTCCAGGTAAAATAATAACACAAGGGCTGTTTGGGTCTATTGTTACAAAGGCAGGGTACAAAGTAGTATCGGTTCCACAACTTCCGCCATCAGCAATCAACTGGACATCGTATGTTCCATTCATAGTGTAAGTATGTGAAGGATTGTTTAAGGTACTTGTACCTCCATCTCCAAAACTCCATATAAAGGAAGCAGAATTATTACTTTGGTTTTGAAAATTTACTGTAAACGGTGCGCTGCAAGAAGTTGTTGCCGGCGCTGTAAAATCAGCAATTACAACTGGATTATACATTGTACCAACACCAACCGCATGCCAAGCGTTTGTTGTTGACTCAACCTCTGGAGTACATGCTCCATATAAGTCCATTGCAGAAAGAATTGAATAAAAACGAGCATCCGTAAACTGTGAACTCTGAGTTAGATAAACTGTTAAATTTCTGAATGCAATGGCGCTAGACTTTGTAAAACCTAGTCCTGTTACATTATATGCATCTCCATTATCATTTGTTCCCAAATCTCCATCCGTCAATAAGTAGTACCAGTAATTCTGCACACTTGAATTGGTGTGAACACCTCCGTTATCCCCCCCTCCTAAAGGCGCCCAGAAACTACCAAAATAAGTGTCTGGATCATTCAAGGAGTTCGGATTGGACATGGAACGAATAGCTCCGCCTAAATCTTCACCTATCTGCCAATTCCAATTAGTTGGCCGGGCAAAGTTTTCTATAGATGCTCCAAAAATATCAGAAAATGATTCGTTTAAGGCTCCTGATTCATCTTGATAAACCAAGTTAGCCGTATTCGTCGTTAAACCATGCGTAATTTCATGTCCTGCAATATCCAACGAAGTTAATGGGTTTCCACTACCATCACCATAAGTCATTCTACTACCGTCCCAAAAAGCATTATTAAAACCTGCATCGTAATGTACGTAACTGTTTAATTGAAAACCCACTCCATCAATGCTGTTTCTTCCATGAATGTTCAGGAAATAATCATAGGTCATTTCTGCCCCCCAATGAGCATCTGTTGCGTACTCATCAAATTGTGGATTTACATTATTCCAAACATTATCTGCATCTGTAAAGTCAACGGCTGATCCATAGTTCGTTCCTTGATTCATATCAAACGTTCTTATCCCGTTACCACGACCTGTTTCTTGCAGTCTAAATCCAGCACCCGTGTCGTCTGTTATAATTGTTTGCGTTCCACTATAACCTGTATTCGCAGTTCCCGGTGTATCAATGTTGTGAATTATTCCATTCTCCGAAATAACCTTTCCTGTTTCTGCATCAACATAAATATAAGTCCTGGAAACTGGAGCGTGTGCATAGATATCAAAACGATATGCTAACCTATAGTTTTGATTGCTGAAATTAAAACCGTTCGCTACATACGTTAACTCTCCTGTTGGAAGATACGTTGCTTTTGGGTTCTCTGTTTCCCATTTCAAATGCTTCTCTTCAGAAGGGATTTCCCATTTATAAACATCGGCATTCACATGGCTTGTTGCTAAAGAAAGAGCTTGTTGCTCACCAATAACTAATACCCCAGAGTTAGCCAGGTTAGAATAAAGTAATCCATTCATTGAGGTTACTTTGTCATTCTTGGTGTGAAGAATCCAAATCGCTCCTTCCACAAGTCGTCCTGAAAAATATTCTTGATAGCGGTAATGTGTGAACCCAAGTTGGTCCTGTTTTTTCTTTACCAACTTTAATGACACACTCTCAGATAAGTGAAAGTTTTTCTTCAGCCATTCTTGCGAATTATCAACGTCTACTTCTTTTCCTAGTTGAAAAGATAAGTAAGAAGGCAAATTAGAATGAAGACTTTCTCTTAAAACTCGAGTGTTCTTAATTATTTTATCAGCATTTGGACCCGTGTGAACTTTCTGAGTAAATGATAAAAAAGGAAGTGTTAGAAGTGACAACGTCACAACTACTTGGAGAAATTGTTTCATAAAAAATTAGCTTTTAGACTTCCAAAATACTAATTAATCGGTTAACTGGCAACTAACAAAGACCTTATTCTTAACCTTCGTTAACCTTTTCTTAACTGTGTTATTCAATAATTTGCCCTATAATTGCAGTAAGAAAAAACAAACAAGATGAAAAACACATTAACTTTATTTATCGGAATTTTTACATTATTAATGGCTAACACCTCCTTTTCTCAAACTAAAGAAAAACCCAAAGAAATTCGTAAAGAAGTTCGAATGGAGGTTGAAAACGGAAAAAAAGTAATGACAATCATCACGACAGATGGAGAGAAAGTGACCGAAGAGGTTTTTGAAGGAGAAGCTGCAGAAAACAAAATGAAAGAGTTTCAAGGCAAGGGAGAATTCAAAGAAGAAAGTCAGTCGGTTAAATTAGAAGATCATGACGGACAAAAAAAGTTAACAGTAACCACGATTAAAGACGGAAAAACTACGGAAGAAATCTTTATAGGAACTCAAGCAGAAAAAAAAATGAAAGAGCTGGGAATACAACCATCTAATATGAAAAAAGTAGAAGCTGGTGAGGTTATGCAATAACAGCACCTTACAAGGTTTAAGGAAGTCAATCTAACAAGATTGGCTTTTTTTATTACCAACCTCCGCCGCCACCGCCGCCAAAACCTCCACCTGAGAATCCTCCTCCACCAGAAAAACCACCACTTCCTCCACCACTTTTTGAAGGAGGAACTGCTGCAGAAGAAATCGTTGTTGCGAGATCATCTCCAATACTAGATAGGTTAGCAAAATTTGCGCCTGTATAATAAGGCATCATCGGCATCATTCCTTGTTCAATTTCTTTGGGGTCAAATTTCCCTGCCCATTCTTCAGCAATACCTAATGCAATTGCATAAGGAAGGTTGTCTTCAAAATGTGTAAAATTCATTGTTGGAGGGTTCATCAATTTGATTCTTTCTTTATCTGCATATTTCATGTACATTCTGAACCCTTCTATTTCATCCATTTTTTCTCTCCCTAAACGTGTTGGTTGCTCTATCCATTTAATAAATAGTGCATTGATAATTATTGAAAGAATAACAGCAACTATAATTATAGGAAATGCTCCCCCGTATGTGTTGTATGTGATAAATCCTAAAACACCTATAATTAAGGTGAAGAGAAAAGGTCTTCCTGTTAGCTTTTTGTTTCTCACAAAATAAACGTTGTCTTGCTTACTATCTACTTTAGAGATAAGTTTGTCTTTGGTTGTTTTTACTCCAGGGTTATAAACACCTTTTTCAATTGTTATCATTTCCGATGTTTTGAAAAAACGTTCATAAAAATGCTTTTCAATCTCGTTCAGTGATTTTGCTTCTTTCTTCGGAGTTGTTTTTGTAAAAGTGTACTTATTATGTTTAAAAATTAGGCCTGCTTTATCTATTTCCATCTTAAGGTACCCTTTCATTGCAAGGTTAATTATTTCTGCACCAAACATTGTATCTGTTGGATTACCTGAGTTTGCTAGATAAGCGCATTCTGAAGAAGAAAAACCTTCTGGAGCTTCATATCTAGGAAAAATAACACCCGGCTTTGGATCCACTCCGTGTTTTTTCCATCGCTTGAATAAAAACAAAGCGTTTGCAAGAAGACCGAATCCACCAACCACATAAAGAATGTAGGTTTTTATCCATAACCATAATTTATCCCAAAAAGTTGGATAGGTTACAAACCCTTTCTCCCAACCTACAGCAACGGTCATGTTTTCGTAGTAAGAGACATCGCCCTCAAACATATAAGTAATTGAATTACCACTTTCTTTAGCGTTGAACTTCTTTTCAGTTGCACCAAATGCTCCGGTGTAGCCTTCAAATTGAAGAATTTTTGCACCTTTAGGAAGATAAATTGTTGCGGAAAGAGAGTCCATTCTAACTCCCCAACCATTTCCGTTTACGTTCCAATAAAGTTCATCAAAACGTTCATTAAAAAGCAACACGTCATCAACGATGTAAACAATTTCATAGGTGTAGAAGTCATTGTTTAAGAAAACCTCTTTCTGTCCAATGTAAATGGCTACCCCATTATCCATTTTCTTGATGTGATATTCTTCTATTGTTCCGTTTTTCTTAATAGAGACCAATTCAAAACCGACATGAACATTTCCTCCCTTGTACTCATAAGAAAGGGGAAGTTCCCTAAAAATTCCGTGCTTAAAAACGTAACCGCCAACATAAACTTTAATGGTTTCAGTTACACGCACCTTTCTACTTGGAAGAATTTCAATATCACTGTGATAATGCAGAATTTTTTCTTCGGGAAGTCCATTTGCTGAGAAGCCAGAAAAGACAAACAGAAATAGGATGAACGAGAGTAATGTTGCCTTCATGTTAGTTGTTTAGATTTATTTCAGGAACCGCCTTTTCATTTTCATTGATTTCGTAGTAATCGATTTCAGAATATCCGAATTTTTTTGCAATTAAAACAGCAGGGAAAACTTCAATTTTCGTATTATAATCACGAGTTGCGCCATTATAATATCTTCTTGCCATTGCTAAATCATTTTCAACAGCAGAAAGGTTGTCCATTAACTTAAGGAAGGTCGTATTTGCTTTTAAATCGGGATAATCTTCAATCGTAATTTTGAATGAATTTAAGGTGCTTGTTACTTTTTGATCTCCACTTGCTGTTTCTTGTAAGTTAGAACTCCCTCCCCCATTTCTCATTTCAACGATGCGTTGCAACAAGTCTGATTCATGTTTACTGTATGCTTTTGTAACATCCACTAATTGAGGAATCAAAGTAAATCGTTTTTTTAATTGGACATCTATGCCGCTAAACGCCTCATCCACGACATTTTGTGCACGAACAAGTTGGTTGTAAATGCTCCAAAGAAAAAAACCGATTACTGCGGCTAGCCCTAGTATAATAAGAAGAATAATCATTGATTTTGATTTTTATAAATATAGTAAAAAGCAACTACGAACGAAAATAAATTAACGCGATTTTCGATATAGTAAAAATCAAGTCGAAAATACAGCAGCGAAGCGGCCTACCCTAAAACCACATCCAAACTCTCACAAAAAGCATTCGCTGCTTCTGCCAAATATTCTTCTGTATGAGCTTGCGAAACAAAACCAACCTCATACCCGCTTGGGCCAAGATAAACACCTCTGTCCAGCAATTCAGAAAACAATGCACTGAATTTCGACATGTCTGGATTTATCTGTCCTGCATTTTTAATCTTCTTCTTACCATCAAAAGACAACCAAAAAATTGAACCAATGGTTACCATTTCAAAATCATACCCTTTCTCTTTGGTGTATGAATTAACCGTATTCACAAACGTTTTTGTTCTTCTTTCTTGGTCTTCGTAGAATCCATCTTTTGCACATTCTGTAAGTTGCGCAATTCCCGCAGCCATCGCAACAGGGTTTCCAGAAAGGGTTCCCGCTTGGTAAACAGGACCGTCTGGAGAAATCATTGCCATTATTTCATTTCTTGCTCCGTATGCTCCAACTGGTAATCCTCCACCAATTATTTTACCGTAGGTAATAATGTCTGGAGTGATTCCATATAATTCTGATGCTCCATTAAATCCAACTCTAAATCCAGAAATAACTTCATCGAAGAAAAGCAATGCTCCGTATTCTGTGCAAATTTCTCGCAAAGCCAATAAAAAGGATTTATCTTGTAGTAACAAACCGTTATTTGCAGGGATAGGTTCTATAATAGCACAAGCAATGTCGTTTTTGTGTTCAGCAAAGCACTTTTTCAGTGCATCAATATCGTTTAAGGGAAGAACGAGTGTTTCATTGGCATATTCTTCCGGAACACCAGCGCTTGAGGATTCTCCAAAAGTAACCAAACCACTTCCTGCTTTTACAAGCATTGAATCAACATGACCGTGGTAGCAACCTTCAAATTTCAACACTTTTTTTCTACTTGTAAAACCTCTCGCCATTCTCAAAGCAGACATAACCGCCTCCGTTCCAGAACTCACAAAACGAATTTTATCAATGAATGGATTCTTTGAAAGAATTAATTCTCCCAATTGATTTTCAAGAACAGTGGGCGTTCCGAAACTTGCTCCGTTTTGCAAAGCAGCAACGATTCCATCATACACATTCTTGTTGTTATGACCCAAAATTAGCGGCCCCCAACTGCAACAAAAATCAATGTATTTATTATCATCTTCATCGTAAATGTGGCAACCATCTCCTTTTTTCATAAAGATAGGAGCGCCTTCCACGGACTTAAATGCACGAACAGGAGAGTTTACTCCGCCTGGGAAGTAAGTTTTCGCTGTTTTAAATAGATTTTCTGAAGTTGAACGATTGATTTTTGACATGATACCATTGATTTTTCTCAAAAATACAAATACTTTCAAATTACAATCTCAATTTATGTTCTAATAATTTCATGAATAAAAATTATATTTGATGTATGAATAAAAAACACCTTCTTTTATGTTTAACTATTATTTCCTCTATGTCTTTTGGACAACACGGTTATAATGATACAAACTTTAATAATAACACTTTCATCTCTCCTATTGATCTAGGATTTACAGGGTTGTTAAATTACAGTATATCAATTCAAAGTGATGATAAAATTTTGGTTGGAGGAAATTTCACCTCTTATGATAATGATTCAATATTAGGATTAATTCGCCTTCTACCAAACGGGGAAAAAGACACTACATTTAACTACGTTTCAGGAAATAATGTAAAGGACATGTACGTTTTATCGAACAATTCCATTTTAGTCTGTACGGAAATGTTTGTTTTTAGAATTTTACCCTCTGGAGCGTTTGATTCCTCTTTTAATTTTGCTACATTTTCTAATGGCGAAGTATACTCTATTGATGTCCAGCAGGACGGGAAAATTATTGTCGGGGGAAGCTTTCAGTATGTTAACGGTGTTTTAAATCATTATATAGTACGCTTAAACACAGATGGAACTTTGGATAATAGTTTTTCTTCCCCATTATTTGATAACGCAACTTTTGGAATGTCTGCAAATAAGGTTAAAGTTTTGAATAATGGAAAAATAATGGCTGGCGGTAAGTTTTCATGCTGTTCTTCGCTTGTAAGAATTGATTCCACTGGAGTAATAGACAACACTTTTTTTGCAAATTCTCTTAGTGGGATAACTGTCTATGATTTTATTGAACTTGATAATTCAGATATTATATTTGGGGGTACTTGGTCATCTTTTGGAGGTCATTTAACTTATACAGTAAATAAATTAAAACAAGATGGATCGGTTGATTTAAGTTTTGTTTCTCATGATGGTGGTGTAAGCGGCTATACTTCACATCGAGTAACATCGGTTAATTATTTGCATGGAAACAGAGTTTTAATAGGAGGTTATTTCCCTCTTGTCAATGGCTTAAATAGGTCTTGTTTTCTAATCGATGAAAATGGAAACAGAGATGCTTCTTTTGATGTGAATGAAGAATGTTTTGGAACAGGAGGACTAACAGAGGTCTATGATTCTGGCGTTCAATCTACGGGAGGTGTTATTATTGGAGGACGATTTGGTTCAATTGGCAACCAAATCAGAAATAATGTTGCTAGAATTAATGTTGACTCAAGCTTCGTAGGACTATTGGGACATGATAAAATCAATTACTCTTTATTTCCAAACCCTACTTCAGAAAAACTAAACATCTCTTTTGGAAAGATAGAAGGAGCAAAAGTGATTCGAATAATTGATCTTTCGGGTAAGATGATTCTATCAAAACAAACCAATAATTTATCTATATCGCTTGATTTAAATATTGCTGCAGGGTATTATCAAATTATTGTTTCAACAGAAGATGATCAGGTGTTGGTTAATGAGAAACTAGTCATTCAAAAATAGATTAAGCAGAGTTCAACCAAATCACTAATAGTACCGAAGGTTTATCTTTCGGTACTATTTTCTTTATAAGAATAAAACTCTCTTGTCAATAAACTCCTTTTTCTTTGAAAGAATACTTATTTTTGAGAATATCATCTTTTAGAAAAAATCAGAATGAACGAGCTTACAGCAACAACTTTCACTAATTCCCAAGCTTTTGCTAAGGAATTAGATACAAAAGACCCTTTAAAATTATTTAGAGAACGGTTTTACCTTCCAACTTTTACGGAGAATGAAGTAGTTTACTTCACGGGCAATTCTTTAGGGCTACAACCTAAATCTGTTGAAAAATACATTAAAGAAGAATTAGATGCTTGGGCAAAGTTTGGTGTCGAAGGTCATTTTTTAGCAAAAAAACCTTGGTTTTCTTATCATGAGTTTTTATCAGAGAAAGTTGCCAGGATAGTTGGAGCAAATCCAGAAGAAGTTGTGGTGACTCACTCTTTAACGACTAATTTACACTTGTTGATGGTTTCATTCTATGAACCAAAAGGCAAACGAACGAAGATAATTTGTGAAGCAAAAGCATTTCCGAGCGATCAATACGCATTGGAGTCGCAAGTGAAGTTGCACGGATTGAATTTAGACGATAACCTGATAGAAATCGCACCTCGTGATGGAGAACATTTAATTCGAGAAGAAGATATTCTTGCAAAAATTGCAGAAATAGGAGATGAATTAGCAATGGTAATGATTGGCGGTGTAAACTATTACACAGGACAATTATTCGACATGAAATCAATCACTGAGGCAGGACACAAAGTCGGCGCAAAGGTTGGTTTTGATTTAGCACATGCTGCAGGGAACATTAATTTGAAATTGCACGATTGGGGAGTAGATTTTGCGGCTTGGTGTAGTTATAAATACTTAAATTCTTCTCCAGGAGGAGTTTCGGGAATGTTTGTACACGAAAGACACGCTTATAATCCAGAATTACCTCGATTAGCAGGTTGGTGGGGATATGACAAAGAAACTCGTTTCCAAATGAAACCAGGATTTAACCCGATGCGTGGTGCAGAAGGTTGGCAGTTGAGTAACGCTCCAGTATTAGGAATGGCGGCTCATTTAGCTTCATTAGATATCTTTGACGAAGCGGGAATGGAGAGAATTGGTGAGAAAAGAGATAACATGACGGCATTTTTAGAGTTTGTGATAGAAGATGTCTCCGCCAAAAACTCGGATAGATGTACTTTTGAAATCATTACTCCAAAAGACAAAACAAAAAGAGGTGCACAACTCTCTATTCTTGCACATGGACAAGGAAAAGCATTGTTTGATGCATTGACAGAGCAAGGTGTTGTTGCTGATTGGAGAGAACCAAATGTAATACGAATAGCCCCAGCGCCGTTGTACAATTCGTATGAAGATTGTTATCGTTTTGGTGTGTGTTTAGAAAAAGCGATACAGTAAGTTAATAATGAACAATTTATAATTAACAATAGACGTGGTTTAGAGGTTGGTGTAGGTGCCAAATTAGTAATAGTAAGGATTTGGTTTAGAGAAGGTAGAAAATGAAAGAATTAACAATTCAACAATTAATACGAGCACAATATTCGGGGGCAGTCAGTGATGCTTCTTCTTATGTGAATTTAGCAATTCAAGCAGTTGCTGTTTTAATTGGTGGTATTGTGTTATGGAGAATAAGTGTGGTGATGCACAAGAAAAAATTAGCGCAACGCTCACGAAATGAGTTTTTTGACACGCCGTATTCAAAAGGTTGGAAAAGAAAGTAATATGAAAAAAGAAAAAACTGCAATTATTGTTGGAGCAGGATTAGTCGGTTCTTTATGGGCTGTCTATTTATCCAAAGCGGGTTACAAGGTCACTATTTATGAAAGTCGTCCGGATATTCGAGATGCGGATATTTCTGCGGGTAAATCTATTAACCTTGCTCTTTCTACAAGAGGATGGAAAGCATTAGATACTGTTGGTGTTGGAGATGATATTAGAAAAATGGCGATTCCAATGTTTGGAAGAACCATGCATGACATGGAGGGAAATTTATCTTACCAACCTTATGGAAAAGAAGGCCAAGCGATTTATTCTGTTTCTCGTGGAGGAGTCAATGCAAAGATGATGGATATTGCTGAGGAAAAAGGAGGAGCAACCATTCATTACAATATGCAATGCGTAGATGCAGACACAGAGAAAGGAGAGGTTACTTTAAAAAACAGAACCACGGGAGAAATTTCAACGGCGGAAGCAGACGTTGTTTTTGCTGCTGATGGAGCCTTTTCTGCAGTGAGATACAATGCTATGCAAAAAGTAGAGGGATTTAATTTTAGTCAGAATTACATTAAAGACGGGTATCGTGAATTACTTCTTCCAGCTAACAAGGACGGTTCTTATAAAATGGACAAAAACACTTTACATATTTGGCCTAGAGGTCAGTTTATGTTGATTGCTTTAGCAAATGAAGATGGTTCTTTTACCTGTACTTTATTTATGCCTCATAAAGGTGAAGATGGTTCATTTGATAAATTAAATTCAAAAGAAAATGTGGTTACCTTTTTTAAAAAAACCTTTTC
>JAJRQP010000058.1 GCA_024280195.1 Bacteroidota bacterium
GAGTTATATCATCTGACCCTGCAATGGTCGGTTCTACATCTGCTGCATTTACAATTACACAAATGGCGCAATGTTTACCTTCTATACCTAATACAAGCGGTTTAATTATTAATGAATTTTCTAATGGACCAACTGGTAATCAAGAATATTATGAGTTCGTTGTTGCTGGTGAATGTGGCAAATCTGTTGATATTAGAGGATACATACTTGATGATAATAACGGAACATTTACAACTCCTGCAGCTTATTCTGGAACAGCATCAGGAATTGCCCCTGGACATTTCAGGTTTGCTAATGTAGCACAATGGGCAGCTATTCCAGTTGGATCATTAATCGTTGTTTATAATGCAGCAGATAGAAATTCTGCGATACCTACTGATGATCCATCAGATTTACTTTTCCCTGATTCTTTATATGTAGTACCACACACAAGTGTTTACTTTGAAAGCTGTACAACATTGCCAGGAGCAGCAAGTCCTGATTCAATATATACGCCATGTACTTATGCTTCAGGAGGGACTTGGAATCCACTAAGTATTAGAAATCCAGGTGATGCCATTCAAGTAAGAAGTCCAAATGGAGCGTACTATCATGGTATATCTTACGGAGGAGCATCAATTTCAGGAGGACCTGATAACACTAAACTTTTTACGGGTTCTGGAAGTGGAATGGTTGGTTGGTTTAATTCAGGTGACTTTAGAGACATTACACAATGGGGGAGTGGAACCGTAGCAGGTAACGAAACTCCAGGACTACCAAACAACGCAGCAAATCTTCTTTGGTTAAGAGCAATGAGAGATACGGTTAGTGCAAACTGTCCAATTGTTATTTTACCTGTAGAACTTTCATCTTTCTCTGGTAGAAATGTAAAAGAAGGTAACTTAATTATGTGGTCAACTTCTTCCGAAAGAGATGCATCTCACTTCATTATTGAAAGAAGTACAGATGGAAAAAATTGGGAAAAAGTACATTACGAAAATGCAGCAGGTAACAGTACTAACACAATGAACTACTCTTTCATTGATACAGATTACGACAAAGCGGTAAATTACTACCGTTTAAATCAAGTTGATATTGATGGAGCAAACACTATTTACAACCGATTTGTTCACATTGACAACTCTAAACTAAGTAATACAAATGTTGTTAGAATCATTAACATTCTAGGTCAAGACATTGATGCAAATGAATCTGGTATACAAATTCATATTTTTGAAGATGGTACGAGTAAAAAGGTATATCACAATTAAGAGATAGCCTACTACATTAAAAAGATCTAGTTAATGCTAGGTCTTTTTTTTATGCAATTCATTTAAGTAAAGTTGCTCTTCCTGTCCTGGCGTTGGATGATATTCCGCTTCGCATCCTAAAAAATGGACATCCATAATGGTAGAATAACCAGGTCGGGAAATTATTTTCTGAGCTGATAAAAATTCTTTATCTTGAGAACGCCAATTATTTGCCACCCTCTCAACCTCTCTTGGTACAACAACATCCGAAGGTGCTATGATTTTTAAATGTTCATTCTGCAACTTATCTAATTCATTATCTACAAATAATTGCGCATAAACAATAGGTCCTGAAGCGACCAAAAGTTGTGTTGCAGATTTAGGTGATGTTTTATCATACAACATAAACCTAGAGTAAGGTCCAATGTGAATAAAGTGATCACTCTGTGGCGCTTTACTAAGCTTTCCTGCTAGACGAGAATCAGCAAAATCCAATACCCAAACAAATCGAAAAGGACTCATTAAACGTTTATGAAAAGAATCTACTACTTTCTCGTACCATTTTACAGGTAAGTTCACTTGATGCGTCATAAAAATAGAAGGAACATCCTTTGAAACAAAACCATATCGATGATCAGACAATACAACATCTATGTTGTGTTTCTCCACGTATGAAGCAACTTGTTTTCTTTCTTCTGTAAGTCGAGCTTGTAATTTAGAGAGTCGTTTGGTTAAGTCCCATCTAAAATTTCCTTTGCCATCAAATTGAAATGGATACCCTTCGTGAGAAATGAATTGAACATCTGAGAAATACTGACTAAAAATATCCTTTTGTGCATCGTCACAGGCAATAATTACTGTATTCTCCTGTTTGATTAATTGATCGATGATTCCAATACTCCGTGAAACATGTCCAATCCCCCAATTAAGGACAGAGATTAAAATTCGTTTGTTTTTTATTTCTTGAGGCAACATTCTGTGGTAAAGATAAGGAATGAATAGTGGAAAAATGAGAAATGAAAAATGAAAAATGAAAAAAATGATTCTCAATCCCAACTTTACTTCTATCTTTAACGTTAAGTAAGAACGAATACAAGAATTATATGTTTGACAACAACGAATTTAAAAAATACGCTACGAAACATTTAGGATTAAGTAGCATGCACATGGAGCACTACATTGAGTCTTCATTGACACCTTACATTATTGAGGAACGTCAAATGAACATGACACAGATGGATGTTTTCTCTCGATTAATGATGGATAGAATTATCTTTTTAGGAACTGGAATCAATGACCAAGTGGCAAATATTATCAACGCACAGTTATTATTTTTAGAATCAGTTGATGCTAAGAAAGACATTCAAATTTACTTGAATTCTCCTGGAGGTTCAGTTTATGCAGGTTTAGGAATTTACGATACGATGCAATACATTGCTCCTGACGTTGCAACAATTTGTATAGGAATGGCAGCATCTATGGGAGCTGTTCTTTTATGTGCAGGTGCAGAGGGAAAACGTTCAGCATTGAAGCATGCAAGAGTTATGATTCACCAACCAATGGGTGGAGCACAAGGGCAAGCATCTGATATTGAGATAACTGCAAGAGAAATACAAAAATTGAAGAAAGAGTTGTACGATATTATCGCGACTCATTCTAAACAAGATTACGATAAAGTATGGGCTGATTCTGATAGAGATTATTGGATGACTTCTGGAGAAGCAAAGGAATACGGAATGGTTGACGAAGTGTTGCTTCGTAACAAAAAGTAAACTATCTTTGCAAATAGAAATTTAGCCCTTTATCTGAAGTGATTCGGATAAGGGCTTTTTTATCAAACGATTATGGCAAAAAAGGAAGAAGCAGGTTGTTCATTTTGTGGAAGACCGAGAGAGGAAGTTGGAATGTTGATTGCAGGAGTGTCTGGACACATTTGTGAAAGCTGTGTAACTCAAGCACATACCATTGTTGCAGAAGAAGAGGACAGTAAAGAATCTTCTGAAGAACTTGAATTAACCGTATTAAAACCAGCTGAAATAAAAAGCAAGCTAGATGAGTACGTAATTGGACAAGAAGATGCCAAAAAAGTACTTTCTGTTGCTGTTTATAATCATTACAAGCGATTGAATCATAAGGTTCAGAAAGACGAGGTAGAGATTGAGAAATCAAATGTTATCATGGTTGGACGAACGGGTACTGGTAAAACATTACTTGCAAAAACCATTGCTAAGATGTTGAATGTTCCTTTTTGCATTGCCGATGCAACTGTTTTAACCGAGGCAGGCTACGTTGGTGAGGATGTTGAAAGTATTCTTTCTCGATTATTGCAAGCTGCAGATTTTAACGCTACATCAGCACAACGAGGGATTGTTTTCGTAGATGAAATTGATAAAATTGCAAGAAAAAGCGATAACCCTTCAATTACTAGAGATGTTTCTGGAGAAGGAGTTCAACAAGCATTATTGAAGTTATTGGAAGGAGCAGTTGTTTCTGTTCCACCGCAAGGAGGACGTAAACACCCAGAGCAAAAGATGATTCAAATTGACACGAAGGATATTCTATTCATTTGTGGAGGTGCATTTGATGGTATTGAGAGAATTATTGCCAACAGAGTGAGTCGTCAAACAATTGGTTTTTCTAGCAATGAAGAAACGGCAATTGATAAGGAATCTCTATTAAAGTACATTAACCCTACAGATATCAAGACTTTCGGATTGATTCCTGAGTTAATTGGACGCTTCCCTGTGTTGACTTACTTAGAACCTTTAAGCAATGAAGCTTTGCGCAGAATTCTCACAGAACCAAAAAATGCGTTGATTAAACAATACGTTCGCTTATTTGAGTTGGATGGGGTTGACCTCAAGTTTGATGGAGATGTATTGGATTTTATCGTAGAGAAAGCTATGGATTTCAAACTAGGAGCGAGAGGATTACGTTCTATTTGTGAAGCGATATTGAATGATGCCATGTTCGAAATACCGTCTTCTGATGAGAAAGAATTTAGAGTGACATTGAGTTATGCGCAGGCAAAGTTTTCTAAGAGTAAAATGGCAAAATTGAGAGTGGCTTAAAGAATTAAGAATGAATAATTAAAAATGCAGTTGAAAATTCAATTGCATTTTTTTTTGAAGTTAAACTCCGCCACAGTTCACGAAAAAATCAACACAAATGACCTTTAATTTAAATTTGCGGTGAAAAAAACAACTATTCACCGCAAAAATAAGGCGAATAATTCGTATATTTACCGCATAAAGCATAAAATAGAGCGGTGAAATACATTTATCAATATACAAACTGGCCCAAATTCACATGGGATAACGAACAAATTCAAGGTGTTCTTGGAGATGTTCGACATTTGCAGGGAAAAATTTTTGGGCAAATAATAGCCTTAGGCTTTAAACTGAAAAATGAGACCTTGCTTTCTTCGCTAACATTAGACGTACTAAAATCATCAGAGATTGAAGGAGAAATTCTCGACACAGAACAAGTTCGTTCATCCATTGCAAAAAAGCTAGGGATAGAATATGTAGGAATGGTTCATCCTAACAGAAATGTTGAGGGTGTTGTTGAGATGTTATTGGATGCAACTCAAAACTATACTCAAAAACTTGATGAAGATAGATTATTTGGTTGGCACTCCTCTCTTTTTCCATCAGGGAGAAGCGGTTTATACAAAATAGAATCAGGTTGCTACCGTACAGGAGAAATGCAAATTGTTTCTGGAGCAATGGGAAAAGAGGTTGTACACTATCAAGCACCGGCTCCTGATGTAGTCAAGAAAGAAATGGATGCTTTTTTAGATTGGTTCAATAACGAAAAAAGACTAGACTTCGTTGTTAAATCTGCTATTGCCCATTTTTGGTTTATCATCATACATCCTTTTGACGATGGCAATGGAAGAATAGCAAGGGCTCTTTCTGACCTACTTCTAGCTCATTCTGATCGTAGTTCACTCAGATTTTATAGCCTGTCTAATCAGATGCTAATAGAGCGAAAAATGTATTACGAAATTCTCCAAAAATGCCAAGTAAAAGATGGAGACATAACAGAATGGTTATCGTGGTATCTTAATTGTTTGCATCGCGCGTTGAAGAATACAGAGCTGAGTGTTGAAAAAGTGCTTTATAAAGCTAATTTTTGGGACAAACACAAAGAGACATCTCTGAATAGTCGTCAACGATTTATGCTCAACAAATTATTAGGCAATTTTGTAGGGAAACTAAAAACGTCTAAATGGGCAAAGATGAGTAAGTGCTCTTCAGATACGGCATTACGCGACATCAAAGACTTGATGAGCAAAGGAATTCTAAAGCAAGAAGAATCAGGAGGAAGAAGCACCAATTATGAACTAATCAAATACTAGGTATCGTTTTAATTTATCCTAAACTTACAATACTTTATCACGCTACCTCTTGAAGTGAACAAGTTCTCGTAGTGCGTTTTGATGTGAAAAATATCTCTGGTAACAGGATCAATATTCTCTGGTAAGTCGCCATATAAATCCCAAGTGAGTTCGAGCAACTCATAATTGTGTTCCTTGATTTGTTCTTCAGTATATTCAAACAGTAAATCACTGTCGGTTTTCATGTGAACAATTCCACCTGGTTTTAACAACTTTCGGTAACGCTCGATAAATGGCGGAGAAGACAGTCGTTTGTTTTCTTTTTTGGGTTGAGGATCTGAGAATGTTAGCCAAATCTCATCGACTTCATTTTCTGCAAAATAATCGTCAATGAAATCAATTTTCATACGCAAGAAAGCAACGTTATCCATTTTATTATTGAGCGCTTCTTCTGCTCCAATAAACATTCGTGCTCCTTTGATATCTACTCCAATAAAATTTTTGTTCGGAAAATGCTTTCCCAACCCAACAGAGTATTCACCTTTACCACAACCTAGTTCTAAAACAATTGGATTGTCGTTCTTAAAATGCTCTTCTCGCCACTTCCCTTTCATTGGAAAAGGCTCCTTAATTACTGGCTCGTAAAAGTTAATAAACTCTTTAACTGCCGCAAACCTTCTTATCTTATCTTTTCCCATTACAATTGAATTCTAATTGAACGACCTTCCTGAACAAAAACATAAACGCCTGATTTATAGGTTGTTTTGTCAATTTTAAATTTCTTTGCTCGTTTCCATTCTTGAAGAATTCTACCTGAAGAATCGACTAACTTTGCCGATGATTTCTCATTTGATTCGATGATGATTTTATCTGCAAAGGTTTTTACAACAAAATTATCGAGCTCGTTCTCTAGCAAATTAACGCTTTGATTTTCTAGTAAAAAAGTTCGGTTGCTAACAGTCTGCGTACTATCCATTCCACCGCAAATTATCCAGCGATTATTGGATAATTTAGCAATCCCCCGTAAATCCATAACGCCATAAGGTTGCGTAATCTCATCCGAATATTGCCGACTTACATTGTTAAAATGAAGAATTCTAGCAGAGGGAGCAACACCCCCTGAACCGTTGTAGGCTATTCCGTTAAAATTATAAGAAACAGAAGAACCTCCCACCCAAAATATGGTATTATTGATACCTGAACAAGCAGCACGATAACTAGGCAATCCTGGAGCATTTCCCATTAAACTCCAAGTAATATCTGTAGGGTCTAATGGATTAATGTATCCTTTTCGCATGTATCTTCGAGCAGCAAAAGCACCTCCGTCAGCCCCCCCAAAGTAATACAATGTATCGCCGAGAATATATCCCGAAGTTCCGAAGGATGTGTAAGAAAGGTTATTTGGAGTGAACGTTCCCAATTGCCAAGAATCATTAGACGGGTCATAAATCTGAACATCTGGCTTGTTTCCATTGTTGCTCCATCCCGTCACCACAAAAATCAAACTGTCTTTATAGACACATTGCACATGATCATCAATTGCTAAAGGAATTGAAGCTCCATCTGCCTCAAACACATCCGTTGTTGGGTTATAAACATGTACTTTATTCGAACTAATTTCCGAAGAATTTGACAGTACGTGATAACCTCCAAGAATGTAAATTTTGCCATTCACAAAAGAAGCAGCTTTGGCAATTTTCCCTGAGGCATCTGGCAGAGAAGCTATTTCTGTCCAAGAATCCGTTGCTACATTATATTTAAAAGAACGTTGGTGAATTCCAGAATAGATTTTGGTGGTATCAATCCCTCCAAAGGAATAAACGAATTCATTTCCGTTTACAATGGCCTCACAAACGGCGTTGTTTGAAGTTCTGAAAGGCATCGTATCCAACTCCGTCCATTGCCATTGAGCAATCGATGAGTTTGCAATAAATAACAGTGTAATTATTCTAACAAAATTCAACATGATAACTTGTGTGTTTTCTAATATTTAAGACCTCTCCATTCTCAAAGAATAAATACTGTCCTTTTATTCCCATTAATTTCCCTTCAATGATTGGCGTTTTATCAAAGGAACGACTTTTTACTTTCTCTGGAAACTCTAAAACGGGATAATTAATTTCTATAATCTCATCATTCTCGGAGAATAACTCCATAATATCCGCAGGAAGATGTTCTTCCAATGCCCATTTCTCATCTTCTAAATCAATGGTTTCATCTATGTCGTTTTGCAACATTTTTCTCCAATTGGTTTTGTCTGTGAAGAATTCTTTCAGGGCAACCTCTACTCTACCCGCTTCGTAACGATTTGGTGTTTCAGCTAGACGAATTGCTGCACTCGCTCCTTGATCAATCCAACGAACTGGAATTTGGTCTCCTCGTGTAATACCAACCTTCACTGCACTCGATTTTGCCAAATAAACAATGTGCGGTTTGTTGTGATGCTTCTCTTCCCATTCAGGATCACGACCTTCTCCAAGATGTGCACGACATAATTCTGGTCGGAGAATACATTCTGCAGATTCAGGAGCATTGATAAAACAACTGTAGCAGAAGCCTTGTCCAAAAGATTTCTTCGTTATTTTTTTGCAAGCAGAACAGTTAATAATTCCATTCCATTCTAGGCGAATTTCTTTTCCGATGTAATCATTCATGCAAATATCTTCCGACAAATTGAGTGTATATCTCACTTCGTCTTCTAATTGAACGGTCATTTTACGAATGTTCCCAGCAATCATATTAATCCTTTGGTAAAATGTTCATTTTATCAGC
>JAJRQP010000059.1 GCA_024280195.1 Bacteroidota bacterium
ATTAATGAATTAGGAGGAGGATTTAAATCACCTGTTAAAGCAATGCAAATTGGTGGACCTCTCGGCGGTGTTGTACCAATGAGTAAAATAGATGGTTTAACCATTGATTTTGAGTCCTTTGCAAACAATGGATTCTTATTAGGACATGCCTCCATCATTTGCATTCCAGAAGATTTCCCAATGATGAATTTCATTGAGCATCTTTTTGATTTTGCTTCTTACGAGAGTTGCGGAAAGTGTTTCCCTTGCCGACTGGGAACTAAAAGAGTACACGAATTGGCATTCAAAGCGTTGAATTCTGATTACAAAATTGATAAAGAATTATTCTATGATTTATTAACAACCTTAGAACAAGGTTCATTGTGTGCACATGGTGGAGGAATCCCTCTTCCTGTTAAAAATGCATTGACCTATTTTGAGAACGAATTGAATCCATATTTTAACTAGTGAGTTTTTGGACACCAAATATTAAGTCGGATGACTACCTTGAACAAGGTCGGTTTTTGCTTGCGTGGCGACTTTCCATTATTACGGGAGTCCTAGTTGCTTTATTAACCATTAATTTTCGCTTTTCGACATTGCACTTAATTACTTACTTTATCTGCTTTCTTTTGACAGTGTTTTGTGTGATAATTCTTCACTACACCAAGAAGAGTAAGTTCGTCTTCATTTTCTCATCTGTTGCAGGGACAATTATCGTTAGTATTAATTTAATTACCCTCAATGAGCTGTATCAAGCAGCAAATATTATTTGGAAAGTGTATATCATCACGATTACATTTTTCGGGTTGGGTAAAAAGTGGGGAATAGGTATATTGCTATTAAACTTGGGTAGCTTAATCTATTATTCTTTGATTCAAGTAAATGTTAACTTACAAAGTATTGAACCGTTAAATGAGTTTGGGAAAATTTCTTTAGCCATAGAATTAACAGTTGTAACACTGTTAATTGCTTATGTAATTTATCAATTTACTACCATCAATAGTTTATCTTATAATAAGCTGCTTGTTGCGAATACAGTGTTGCTGGAAAGAAACAACACCATTGAATCTCAAAATGAAGAAAAAACGACACTGGTAAAAGAAATACATCACCGAGTAAAAAACAATTTGCAGATTATAATCAGTCTTCTTCGTCTTCAAAAAAACGAGCTAAAATCCGAAGAAGCAAAGAAGCAATTTTCTCAGGCAATCAATCGAATAATGGTTATGTCATTGATTCATAGGAAGCTATACCAAGAAGAAGAGTTAGCAAAAGTGAAGATAGCTTCTTATTTAAAAGAATTATCCGACGACATTAAATCACTATCAGATGTTGGTTTTAAGACGAAAATTTCCATTGTTTCTAACATTGATAAAGTGGGACTAAAAACAATTGTTCCTCTTGGATTACTGATAAATGAGCTGGTTTCTAACTCTATAAAACATGCATTTGAAAACGGTGAAAAGAATATGATTTTCATTGAAATCACTCCTTCAAGTGAAGATTATTTTAACTTAACTTATTCTGACAGCGGAAGTTGGAAAGAGCCTAAAAAAGACAGTTCTTCTTTTGGATTAGAATTAATAAAAATTCTTTCGGAACAATTAGATGGTGAATTTGAAAGAATTAGCGATTCAAAAGGAACTAAATATGAGTTTTTATTAAAAAATATTGAAATGAACTCATGAGTTTTTGGACACCACATATAGACTCACCTGACTTTCTTGAAAAAGGGAAGTTTATTCTAGCCTGGAGGTTAACGATCCTTTTTTGCTTTGTGTTTTTAACATTGGCGATCGTTTTTTCTGTTGGAACTCATAAAGAATTATGGATTTACATTCTCTGTACAATCGTCGCAATTGGTTCATTGTTTTATCTAAAACGCACCAAAAAATCGCTGCCTATTTATTGGTTTCTTTCAATTGTTGGGACAATAATCGCAGGGTTTACTCTTAATGCTTACCCCCACTTAATACATTATGGAGATTTATTCTGGATGATTTTGATTATTTCTTTTTCTTTTTTTGGGCTTGGAATAAGGGTAGGAATTCTCTTTTTATTTCTCAATTTAACATCAATTATTTTTTACATAACGACTAATTTAAACACAAATATTCTTCAACTAAAACCGCTAAATTTAGAAACAAAATTTGCGCTAATTGTAGAATTAAGTATTGCTGTAATTTGTATTGGGTATGTCATCTATCAATTTGTTTCTATTCACAAACAAGCTTATTCACAACTATTCATTGCCAATAATAAGCTCCTTGATAGAAATGCAATTATTGAAGAACAAAATGAAGAAAAGACAACCTTGGTTAAAGAAATCCATCATCGTGTAAAAAACAATCTTCAGATAATAGTTAGTTTGTTGAGGTTGCAAAAAAGTGAAATTAAATCAAAAGAAGCAAAGGAACAATTTTCTCAGGCAATCAATCGAATAATGGTTATGTCTTTAATTCATAGAAAGCTGTATCAGGAAAACGAATTAGCAAAAGTGAAGATAGCATCTTACCTACAAGAACTTTCAGAGGATATTAAATCCTTATCCGATACTGGTTTTAGAACTAAAATAAACGTTCATTCTGAAATTGAAAAAGTAGGATTAAAAACAATCGTTCCTCTTGGGTTACTGATCAATGAACTTGTTTCTAATTCAATAAAACATGCTTTTAGTGAAATTACAAGTGGTGAAATCCAAATTCAAATCACCCAACTTAGCGAAGATGATTTTAATTTAACGTACCTTGACAATGGTCAATGGTCCGAACCTAAAAACACAACAACTTTTGGGTTGGAATTAATTCAAATTCTCGCCGAGCAGTTGGATGGGGAAGTAAAACGAGAATCAAGTAAAAAAGGTACGCTTTATACCTTTAAGCTTAAAAATATTGACATAGAAAAATAGTGTTATGAGTAAAATAGCCTACATAGATAATGAGCCTTTTGAGATTAAAGATGGGGAAACAATGCTTTCTTTTATCAAAAGATACAAAGATGAAAACTTAGTACCAACACTTTGCGACGCGCCGAACTTAGATCCTTTTGGTTCTTGTAGAGTGTGCAGCGTAGATGTTGCACTAGAAGAAAATGGCAAAGCTAAAACAATGGCATCTTGTCATTCTCCAGTGGCAGAAGGTCAATACATTTATCCTGGTTCAGCTTCGGTTAAAAAACTGAGAAAGAATATTATAGAACTTGTTCTTACAGACCACCCTCTGGATTGTTTAACCTGTGAAGTGAATGGAAATTGTGAATTGCAAACAGTTGCTGCACAAGTTGGAATCAGAGAGGTTCGATATCCGAAAGGAGATAATCACCTAGACAGAACCAAAGATTTAAGTCATCCATACATGACTTCTGACTTGTCAAAATGCATCAATTGTTATCGCTGTATTAGAGCTTGCGATGAGGTACAAGGTTCATTGGTATTAAGTATGTCTGGTCGTGGATTTGATTCTAAAATAATTAAAGATGGTGACTTATCATTTATGGATTCTGACTGCGTAAGTTGTGGTGCTTGCTCTCAGGCGTGTCCGACATCGGCAATTTCAGATATTTTTCAATCGAAATCTATCAAAGCAACGGATACAACAAGAACCATTTGCACCTATTGTGGAGTTGGTTGCAACCTCGAAGTTTCGACAAGCAACGGAGAAATTTTAAGTATTCAAGCTCCTTATGATGCAGAAGTAAACCAAGGACATACTTGCTTGAAAGGTCGTTATGCTTTCAAATTCTACAATCATCCTGAACGATTAAATTCTCCAATGATTAAACGAAATGGAGAATTTGAAAAAGTAAGTTGGGAAGAAGTTTATTCTCACATTGCTGATAAGATTAACGAAGTTAAAGCTACAGATGGACCTGATTTCATTGCTGGAATTTCTTCTTCTAGATGTACCAATGAAGAGAATTACCTCATGCAAAAACTATTGCGTGTTGCTGTAGGCACTAATAACATTGATGGGTGTGCAAGGGTGTGTCATTCTCCAACAGCCTTAGGAATGCAACGAACTTTTGGAACGGGTGCGGCAACCAATTCTATCGATGATTTAAAAGACACGAATTGCATCATGGTTATTGGAGCAAATCCAACCGATGCTCACCCTGTAACTGGAGTAAAATTGAAACAATTTGCCATGAAGGGCGGTACAACAATCGTCATTGATCCTCGTAAAACAGAGATGGCGAAATATGCGACGCATCACTTAGCATTGCGACCAGGGACAAACGTTGCAGTTCTTAATATGATGATGTATTATATTATTTCTGAAGATTTAGTAGATACATCATTTGTAGAAAATAGAACAGAGGGTTTTGATTCTTTTAAGAAAGAAATTTTAGCCATCGATTTAACAAAACTAGAGCAAGTTTCTGGATTGAAAAGAGAAGATGTTCGCGCTGCAGCAATGGCTTATGCTTCTGCTCCAAATGCAATGTCTTTTCATGGCTTGGGAGTTACAGAGCATTCTCAAGGAACGTTTACGGTAATGCAAATTGCTGATCTTGCCCTTTTAACAGGAAATATAGGAAGACGTGGTGTTGGTGTAAATCCGCTTCGTGGACAAAACAATGTGCAAGGTTCTGCAGATATGGGAGTCCAACCTCATCAAGGTGCTGGTTATTTAGACATTACTAAACCAGAGGTTAACAAAAAATACAACGAATTTTACGGAGTTACTGTTCCGAGTAATATTGGGTACAAGATTCCAGAAATGTTTGACGCAGCTCTTGCTGGTAAACTAAAAGTTGCGTGGATTATAGGAGAAGACGTAGTTCAAACCGATCCAAACACGAAAAAAGTAATCAAAGCATTGGAAGCAACAGATATGGTAATTGTGCAAGAATTATTCATGACTGAGACGGCTAAACATGCAGATGTTATTCTTCCAGGAGCTTCATTTTTAGAGAAAGAAGGAACTTTTACGAATGGAGAACGAAGGGTTCAAAGGGTAAATCAAGTTGTAGAACCAATTGAAGGTACAAAGGTTGATGGTCAAATATTAGTGGATATGCTGAATAAATTAGGCTACCAACAAGATGACTATACAGCGAAAGGAATGTTAGAAGAAATTTCTCAAATTGTGCCTTTCTTCGCAGGAATTACTTGGGAGAATTTAGGCAAAAACGGGTTACAGTGGCCAGTTGCTCCTGGTGGAAAAGATACACAGATTTTGCATTTGACAGAATTTAAAAGAGGCAAAGGCGCATTTGAATTTAATGCTTGGAGAGAAACAGAAGAGCTGGTTGCACACGCTGATAAATTCCCTTACATACTCACAACCAACAGAGAATTAGAGCATTACAATTGCGGAGCAATGACTCGAAGAACAGGCAATGTTGAAATTTTAAAGGATGATTACTTACTTATCAATCCTGAGGATGCTGCAGAAAATGGCATCAATGAAGGCGACTATGTTTGCATAGAATCACCAAGGGGAAAGGTGGATGTGAAAGCAAAAATCACTACAGATGTAAAATCAGGAGTGGTAAGTACAACTTTCCATTTCCCTGAAATTATGATTAATAATATTACGGGAGATGTGCACGATTCTGAAGCAATGTGTCCAGAATATAAAGTGGTTGCAGTGAGAATTAGAAAGAGCAAAGGGAAGTTTAAGCAAATGGCTGAGGTTAATTAAGATTATTAATTTTGTAATATGTTTACAGGAATCATAGAACAACTTGGAGTTGTAAAAGCGATAAAGAAAGAAGGGGAGAATATTCACTTTACCTTGGAAGCAGATTTTACGCAAGAATTAAAAATTGACCAAAGTGTAGCGCACAATGGTTGCTGTTTGACAGTCGTAAATATTAATGGGCAGCAATATACCGTAACGGCTATTCAAGAGACATTGAATAAAACGAATCTTGCTACTTGGAAAGTTGGAACAAAGGTTAACCTAGAACGTTGCATGATTATGAATGGCCGATTAGACGGGCATATCGTTCAAGGACATGTGGACACAACAGCAACTTGCATGGGTAAAGAAAATCAAGATGGCAGTTGGAAATTTACCTTTGAGTATAATAGCAATGATGTAACGGTTGAGAAAGGTTCAGTAACCATCAATGGCACAAGTTTAACGGTGGTTGATTCAAAAGAAAAACAATTCTCTGTTCATATTATTCCTTACACATATGAGTTCACCAACTTTCATCAAATAGAAGTTGGGAGTACTGTCAATTTAGAGTTTGATATTATTGGGAAGTACGTTGCTAAAATGATGAGGTAGAATGTGGCTTTATATCTGTTTTTTAAAGAAAGCCTTAAAACTTTTCGAAATAGAAAAATGATAAATAGCCATTGAGTAAACAAATATCATTACAAATAAAGGGACTTTGTTAATAATTGATTGTTCTAATGTTACTGCCGCAACAATTGCTCCCACTACAGCAATAGAAAGTAAAATTAAAAGAATGATTTTCGCCCAATTTTTCCCCTTGTAAACTGCAAATAAAACACCTGCTGTTAAAAAAAATCTAATTATTTGCTGGCCTAACTTTTTGGTTTCTAAATCAGGTCTTATTGAGTGGTAGAAATAAATAGTATGAATAGAAACTAAAAGGATACTAATAGATATAAGTATTGTTCTCTTTTTCCCTGTATTTTCTAATTGATTCATTTTCTTCTTTTACTTTAGCTAAAATAGCAAAAAAAACGTGAAGGTACCCCAACAATCCTTAACCTAATCATAACAAATCCCTAACCTCCTTTTGCTTACACATGACCTAACTTTGCTTAAAAAAGGAATGTTAACAGTCTCAACACAAAAATCACAAAAAGAAATCGAATTGAGCAAGATCCTATTACTTGGAGATCAAGCGGGTATAAAAGGACACTTAGAA
>JAJRQP010000060.1 GCA_024280195.1 Bacteroidota bacterium
AGCGTATTGACCGTAGTCTTTCTTTTGCCAAGTAGCTTTGATTTTCGGATGAACCACAAACTCAGGAACAGATGGATCTTCTTTTTGCATCACTCCGTCAATAGTTGTTACATAGTCATACGAAACTGCATCTTTTGGATCATAAGGTAGGACATTACCATAAGTCAAACGCAAAGTAGAATTCGCATTTGGATAGTATTGCTTTTCTGGATTCATGTCACGTAATCCATCAACAAAATAGCGATTTGCTTTGCTCAAATTGTCAGAAGCAGTTTTTAATTCATCAGTTGCTGTAGCTGCAGAATGTGCGTCATTCATATCCATTACTAACCGGTATAATGGGTCTTTCTCCAACTTCTTCATAGAAGGATTCTCATTGAAAGCATCAAATTTATCTTTGTTCAAGAACATGGATTTCTTTCCAATTAATTTGGCATACTTCTCAATACCTTTCTTTCCTTTTGAAGCAATTTTCTTTAACAAAGGACCCATTTGTGAAGTTGGAATATCTTCAACATACATGTGCAATACATTGTGGATGATATCCATTTCAATGTCCATGTTAGCGGTTTCAAAATAACTATTTGAAATTTCTCCCAAACGACCAATAATCATCTTTGCTCGGTCTTCTTGTCCTGCATCAACTGCTTTTTTCCAGAACATGTATCTAAAAGCAGTTAAATTAGCATCAACCGAATAGATGAATTCTGATTGATATACTTTGATGTTTACAATGTCATTTGTCTTATTGTAATAATCTTTCATCGCTCCCATAACATCAAAAGAAGAAGTTCCTTTGCTCTTTATGAATTCGTTGAATTGCTTTTCAATCTTCTCTTTCTTGCCAATAACATTATTGTTTTTCACTTGTTCCGTTTGACCGATAAAGTACTTCCAGTAATTTGCCACTTGTGCATATTTAGAAGAATATTTTAAACGAACATCAACGTCTTTGTCCATATACATTTTCATGATGTGCAATTTTGCAGCACGTATATCAACTCTTTTAGGTTGTTCTAAAGTTACCGCTTGTTCAATTCCGTAAGAACTTAAGTACCTGTCAGTAGAGCCTGGAAAACCAAGTATCATTGCAAAATCATCTTTCTCAACTCCTTTAATAGAGATTGGTAAAGCGTGTTTAGGAACATAAGGCTTATTCGCTTCGTTGTAAGCAGCTGGTTTGTTATCACTGTTAGCATAAATTCTAAACATAGAGAAATCAGCAGTGTGACGTGGCCACATCCAGTTGTCAGTATCACCACCAAATTTACCTGCAGATTGAGGAGGTGTTCCTACAAAGCGAATATCGTTGAAACGCTCTTTTACAAAAAGGTAAAATTCATTCCCTTCAAAGAAAGAACTGATAGATGCAGAATATTCTGTTCCCGCAACTGCATCCGCTTCTAATGTTTTAGAAATTTCTGCAATTTTAGCATGACGCTCATCTTCAGTCATGTTGTCATTCAACTCTTTCAAAATTGTTTCTGTAACATCTTGAATTCTCACAATAAAAGTTGCGTGTAATCCCGGTACTGGAATTTCTTCTGCATTATTTTTCGCCCAAAAACCATCGTCTAAATAGTTGTGTTCTGTTGTAGAAGCATCAGCAATTGCATCGTACCCACAGTGGTGATTGGTAAGAATTAATCCTTGTTTAGAAATTATCTCTCCAGTGCAAAACCCTCCAAATGAGATAATTGCATCTTTAATAGATGATTGATTGATAGAGTAGAGCTCTTCTTGAGATAATCGAAGACCATGTTTCTTCATGTCTTCATAGTTTCTTCCTAATAAGAATGGAAGCCACATTCCTTCATCTGCTCTAGCGATAGTTCCTAACAAAAGGAAAGCAGCGATAATTGTAATTTTAATTTGTTTCATTTTTCTGGTTTTGAATAAGGTCGACAAGATAAGGAGATTATTTCGATTTTATGATTGTAGACTGTGAAAACTGAAAATAGAGTTAACGATCTTCATTCAGAATTTCATTTATTAAGTCGTTGAGTTTATCAGAATTTATCTTCTGGATGTTTATACTCACTTTCTTTTGAAATTTACTGAAAAATTTCTTCTACTATCTTGTATGTTTCCTTGCAAAATATCTTCCCCAATCATTTTTAGTTTATTGCTAGATAAACATTGTGTCATTAGGGAAAATACTTTTTGAAGAGTGAGTTTGATAATGGAATACGAAATCAATCTCTTCATTTTATCATTGAGTTCGTAAGGTGTTAATCCTAGCGCAAAATGTATTGTGAGAATAATTGTCAAAGAATTCTTAAGCTATAATTACAACACGAGTCTACGGAATCTTTCAATTTTCAATTCTCCTTTTTCACTTCTTAATCTTCACCACCACACTAACTGGCAAATGATCAGAGTAACCCTTTAGATATTTACGTCCTCCATAAGTTCTAAACGGAACGATATTGTTCATGTATTCTGTCATTAAAAAATCGAAAGAATTGATTTTTCCAGATTTTCGGACGATGCAGGCTTTTCCTTTTTTGAATCCTTTAGAAATCATAATGTGATCCAAAACTCCCCATTCTCCACGATAGCTGTGCGTGCCTCCGTATTCTCCAGATTTTACTGTAATCATTGGTTTGAGCAAAGAACTAACCATTGAAGGTGCTCTGTCTTCGGGGTAATCGTTTAAGTCACCCATGAAAACAATTTTCGCTTTTGGACTAGCCGTTAGAACGGAATCAATGAATATTTTAGCGGCGGTTGCTGCAATCATTCTTTTGGGTTCGCTAACAGGTTGCCCACCACGACGACTTGGCCAGTGATTAACCATCGTAATGATTTCTTCTTCTCCCAATTTGAATTTTGCCCAAACAATATCTCTACTTGGAGAAAAAGGTTCTGGCATATCAAAACGCAAGATTCCAGATTCTATAACTGTCATTAATGTACTGTCATAAATGATTGCGTTGTCAATTCCTCGTTGGTCCAAACTTTCGTAGTGAATAACTCCATAAGCTCCTTTCATTTGTCCACCATTCACAACGTCTCGAACAACTGCTTCGTTTTCAATTTCGCATAAGCCAAGAATAATCGGGAAGTTTAATTCTTCAATAACCTTATTGATATGTGCAATTTTTGTGAAGTAGCGTTCAGAATTCCATTTACGTTCTGCAGAAGGTAAATACTCATTATCATTCTTATTGGGAGTTTTTAGCGTGTCAAATAAATTCTCAATGTTATAGAATGCAATGGTTCTTTCCTGCTGTGAGAATGAAGTCGCTGTGGAGACTAAAATTAGTAGTAAGAATGTATGTTTAACTTTCATCTATTTCTGGTATTGATTTTAATTTCTGACAAGATAAGGGTTTGAAATGAAGAATGAAAAACCAAAGCAACTAATAATTTTTTAATTATCAATTCTTCATTATTAATTTTCGAGCAAGTGGTCCTTCACAGAAAATAGCATCTAAAATGGAGATACTTTTTCTAAAGTTATTCTCACCTGGGAAAACTTGAATGTACGGAGCGATTTCTATTTCTTGAAAAGCATTCTTTCCAACAAGTTCTATTCTTGCATCATTTTCTTGCATCGGATAAAAATCTTCGGATAGAAGTAGAGTAGTGCCGAGTTCCAACCAATCGATAACTCGTTGAGTGATTGCTAAGGTAAATTGCAAATAGTTTACTTCTTCATTAAAGAGCAGTTCTTTTACCTCTATTGAATAATAATCGAAATACGCTGAAGATTGATAAGCAGTTGTGATTGCTCGCCAATGACGCATTCTCCAATTTTCATCATTAGAAAGAATCACTTCATCCGTTGGTGTTTTAGAGCCTTTGCTCTTCTTCGTTGGGATAGATAAAGATAGAATTCCATCTGCGCTAACAATATCACAGCGATTGCGATAGGTTTGCTTCGGAAAATGCTCTTTTGCTTCAATGACTACTTCGTCGTGCTTCGCTAATTCTTGAAAATAGGCAATGCTCCCAAAATAAGTAGCAGGAAGCAATTTTGCCATTATTTGATCATTTTAAATAAGCGCTCCCAACGAATTCCTTGCAACGGGTCTTTAGAGAACCAAACCATAGATGCTTTACCAACTACGTGGTCTTCTGGAACAAATCCCCAGATTCTAGAATCGGCAGAATTGTAACGATTGTCTCCCATTAGCCAATAGTAATTCATTGCAAAAGTGTACTCAGTTACTTTTTTTTCGTCGATGTAAATTCCATCTTCTTTTTCTGCAAGAGAATGTCCTTCATAAGCCGTAATGATTCTTCTAAACCAAGCAATGTTTTCTTTGCTAACTGCAATCGTTTGATCTTTAAAAGGAATTTGAAAACGATTAAAATTGGTGATATTGTTGTTGATATATGGATCTTTCGGAAAGGTTCTTAAGTTCTCAATCATTTGACTAGCTGTAAAACCAGCCGAATCAGTATCCATGTAAGGAGTAAGGTTTAAGTCAAAGGTAGCATCAGGATAAGCCTTCGTCAATTTAGCTTTCTGCGATAAGGTTAAGTTCATCACAAAACTGGTTCCTGGTCCTGGGTAGTAATCTCCATTTTCTACACCACCACGATGCCTTTCTAACCCATATTTATCAACCATCACAGGTCCACTAGGCAAGTCAATGTTATCTACAAAATATTGCAAGTTTTGAGTTGCTTTCGGGTCTTTTGCTACTTTATCATTGATGTAAAGAATGGAATTTTTGATTTCCACAAAATCACCTGCAATTCCAACACATCTTTTGATGTAATTCTCTCGCTTATCTACTGGGCGATAAATTAAGCCATGGTGCTCAATTTTATTTGGCATTTGCGGAGACATTCCTCCACGACAGTAAGTGACACCTGATGCAATACTTTTTCTAGCAATATCTTTCCATTCTTCAATGTTGTCAATGAAATCTTGTCCAAACGTGTTTAAGAATAACTCTCTTCTGTTTTCTACATCATTGGCAACTAGCTCATTGAACTTTGCCAATTTTCGTCCATTGTTATTGATGAAATCTTTCTCCCAGAAATAATAAGCTTCGTCAATGAGTATTCCATGATAATCATGTCCCATCAGACCATTTGGCATTCTTGGGTCATAAACCGCAGTATCACCAGAAGGATAGTTAAAAACAACGACATCGTAGCGGTTGATTTTTGAGAATCCTGGGACTCTTGTGTAATTAGAGGTTTCTAATCCTGTATATGATTTAATATTTACCCAAGGAACAGTATTGTGAACCAAAGGATAGGAGAGAGGAGTAACCGGAACTTTCGGTCCGTATGCTAATTTATTCACGAATAAGAAATCACCCACCAA
>JAJRQP010000061.1 GCA_024280195.1 Bacteroidota bacterium
TCGCTTTTTAAGCATTGAACAAAATTACGTGATAATACGTGCGGTGTAAGCAAATACCGTACTACTTATTAACGGATAGATGTGGGGTTTGTTACCTTGATGTTGAGATTTTGATGTTTTTCTCACCAAAAACACCGTATTTATACGCTATTTTGAAACATTTTTGGCAAAAAGCTTTGTTTTTTGGTTTTTTTTCAACTTCACAGAGAATTCTTCTCGCAAAACAATCCAATCTAAATTGTTTGCTATAAATTCAATATTTATTAGTAATTTGAGTGGTGAAGAGGTTTTTAATCTCGAAAACTTGAATCTTATGGAGGTAGAAATTAATCTTACAAAAGAAATTTCAGGATATTTATTAGTAAAAGTAGTGACATCTAACAATGAAATAAGTAATCTTAAAATATTGATTCATGAATAAATTAGCAACCATATTCTTCATATTCACTTGCTCATTTTCTTTTTCTCAAGATGAAAGAAAAATAATTGATAATTTTCATTTTGATGTCAGTTTGGGTTATGGAGTATCTTCAGGTAACCAATATGCCTATGCGAATCCTAATTCACCTACAGCATATAAATATTATGATCATAAAGCACAATATTTTTCAATGCCAAAAATTGAAGTTAATTATAGAAATATATATTTTAAAATAGGGCTTGGTTTCATATATATAGTTGAACCTGTTTTTTTTCCTGATTTTAAGTCAAACTACGGTTCACACGGGCAGTTTTCTGATCTATTTTCTCATCACTACCTGTTTAATCTTAGTATTAGTGGTAATCTACTTTCTTTTTTTAATAAAATGAACTTAAACAATTACTATCTAGGTCCGGTAATTGGCTACTCTAGCTTTCATAGGAGTTTTACTCAACCCGTATCTTCTTTTTTATATGGTGGTGAGTTCTATTACAAGTTTATACATATTAGTTTTACTAATTATGTTTTTACTGAAACTTTATCTGTATCAAATTCTCTCCCCCCTACACAGAACGATCAAATATGGTTTATTAACATTGGTATAAGTTTCAACACGGCTATGTTTCGTAAGAAAAAATAATAGTTACAATGGAAAACCACACTGTCCTAATCTCACAACACCCTCTCCTGATTACGCATACAAAGTCACTTACCTCGGTAAATTTAAAAAGCGAAGATTCGAGTCGCTGTTCTAATGCTCCAAAACACTAATTCTCCAAAACTCTCTCTCAAAAGCTCATTTATTTCTATTATCTTTGCATCCAGTTAAAAAAAGAAAAAATGAGTTTACTTACAGTCGGGTCTGTTGCCTTTGATGCAATTGAGACACCATTCGGAAAAACAGATAAAATAATTGGTGGAGCAGGAACCTATATTGCACTTGCTTCTGCATTCTATAAGATAGATCAAAAAATTGTTTCCGTAGTTGGAGAAGATTTTCCAAAAGAGATGTTAGATCTTTTAGAATCAAAGAATGTTGATTTAGAAGGATTGCAAATCAAACAGGGAGAAAAGACATTCTTCTGGTCAGGAAAATATCATAATGACATGAATTCTCGTGATACATTGGTTACTGAATTAAATGTCTTGGAACACTTCGATCCAATTATTCCTACAAGTTACCAAGGAACAGAATATTTGATGCTAGGAAATTTAAGTCCTCAAGTTCAAAGCACCGTTATTGAGCGTTTAACAAAACGACCAAAATTGGTTGCCATGGACACCATGAATTTTTGGATGGATATCGCAATGGATGACCTAAAGAAAACAATCTCAATGGTTGATTTGTTAATCATCAACGATGAAGAAGCTCGTCAATTGTCTGGAGAATATTCTTTGGTCAAAGCATCGAAAGTTATTCGTGCAATGGGACCAAAATATTTAATTATCAAGAAAGGTGAGCACGGAGCATTGCTGTTTCACAACGATAACTTATTCTACGCACCAGCATTGCCATTAGAAGAGGTTTTTGACCCAACAGGAGCTGGAGATACCTTTGCAGGTGGATTTATGGGTTATTTAGCAAGTACGGATGATATTTCTTTTGAGAATATGAAACGTGCCATCATTAATGGTTCTGCTTTGGCTTCTTTCTGCTGTGAGAAATTTGGAACAGAAAGATTGACAACAATAACTGAACAAGATTTAACAAACAGAATTGATGAATTTGTTTCTTTAGCAAATTTTGATATCGTCCAAACTGTTGGATAAAACGCATTACCATGGAAGAATTGAACTTTTTAGAACAGCTTAAATTATACACCGAAAACGAAAATGTTTTATCGGTGAGTAGAGATGTGAATGAACTTCGAACGAAATTTGAAGACTACATTCTTGAGGAAGAAAGAAAAGTTCAAGTTACTGAATTGGAAGCAAAAGATAATCCAGAGACAGAAAAGGAAACGCTTGAAAAAGCGAAGGTAAGGACTGGTGAAATTGCACAAATGAAAGATGCATTTTACGAGACTTACACGACTTATAAAGAGAAAAAGAAGGCAATCATTGATGAGAAGAATGCTTCAGAAGCAAAAAACCTAAACGAAAAAACCGCCTTGGTAAAACGCTTACAAGAAGTTGTTTCCTCTGAAGAAAATATTGGAGCAGCATTTGGTTCTCTGAAAGAAATCCAAGAAAAGTGGAAAACAATTGGCGACATTCCAAGAGATAAGCGAGATGCTATTCAAAAAGAATATTCTCACTTGCTGGATGATTTTTTCTATAACATTAAGATTTACAAAGAGTTAAAAGATCACGACTTTCATCGCAACGCACAGTTAAAGAAAGATTTAATTGAGCAATTGAAAGAATTAAGCAAGAAAGACAAAATCAAAGATATCGAAGTGCAACTGAAAGAATTGCAAAACGAATGGAATGATATCGGTCCTGTTCCAAATGAAGATTGGGAAGAATTAAAAGAAGTTTATTGGACAGAGGTTCGTTCTATTTACAACAAAGTCAATCGTTTTTACGATGACAGACGCACAAAACTACAGGCAAATCTTGAAACTAAGAAAGGGCTTTTAGAACAAACGAAAGAATTGGTTGCACAAAAAGATGAACTCGATTCTGTTAAATCTTGGGATGCAGTGACCAAAAAAATCATTGCAATTCAAGGAGAATGGAAAAGTGTTGGCTTTGGTCCAAAGAAAGAAAACGATGCCATTTGGAAAGAATTTCGTGGGTGTTGTGACGAGTTTTTCGATAAGAAAAAAGAATTCTTTGGAGACGTTCAACAGGTTTACGACAAAATTGCAGAGAAAAAGAAAGAAATCATTGAACGAGCAAAGTCGCTAAAAGACTCTACAGAATGGGAAGATACTGCTGAAAAACTCAAGCAATTGCAAACCCAATGGAAAAAATCGGGTCATGCTGGAGTAAAACACGAGCAAAAATTGTGGAAAGAATTCCGCAGTGCGTGTGATGCTTTTTTCAATGCTAGAGAAAACCATTTTAATGCAAAAGA
>JAJRQP010000062.1 GCA_024280195.1 Bacteroidota bacterium
AAAAAATGCGTTGAATGAATTAATTGATGGGGAATCAGAATACAAGAAGGAAGAGGCTAAAAAACTAATTCAGAAACTGTAATCTACTTCTCAGCTACATAAAACAAGTCAATGCAATCATCTTTTGCTTCAGCAATAAAATAGTCTTCTAGTTTAATGTGTGCACCTGCATCACTCAGCTTATTTCTGTTTCTTCTATTCAAGATATCATAAGGAACTTGCAACATCCAACGAGGAAGGTTGTATTGGAGGTTCAAAATATCGTATTTCATTATTTTACGAACAGAAGCTTTATTCTCTTCGTAATATTTCATGGCAACCTCATTTCCAAAAACTCCTTTCTTCTCTACGGAAGAAAAATCAACTTTTAGAAGAGTGTATAATTCTTCAACAGTGTATTCACGAATGTGCCAAGGGTTTCTTGTCAACGACATCTTTTTATTCGGTGTTGTGTGAATGAACTTCCCTCCTGGTTTTAATACACGATGAATTTCTTTCACGAACTCATCATCTTTTTTAATGTGTTCAATCACTTGAAAAGAAACGACAAAATCAAAATGATTGTCTGGCAACCCCGTTAAGGGAGGCACATTCATTTGGCGAAATTCAACATTCTCTATTCTTGCACTCGCCTCTGCCCCAACTTGGGATTCAAACTTATCTATCGTAAGAAATTTATCTGCTTTAGAACTGATTAACTCTATTCCATAACCGCTACCCGTTCCTATTTCAAGAACGTTTCCTGAAACCAATTTTGCTGCCTCAACATATGCTAAATAGCTTCGTTGATAGACAAAGTTATCTGAAACATCTGCTTGTGATACTCGTTCTGCAGTTTGGATTTTCTTACTCATAGAATTCAATTTACAATGTGCAATTAATAATAAATAATACTGTTGATTTTGTTATTTGCAAACGTAAAAATAGCAAACTAATGTGATACCCACAACGAAGGATTCAAACAAGTCACAGAACTGCCAACAACTTTGTGTAATTCAAAGTGCACAATAGACATATTTTGCTTGTCTTTGGTTAATAAAGAACCAATTACTTTTTTAGTAGAAACCTTATCTCCTTTTCCAACATAGGTGTCTTTCAGGTTGCTGTAAACTGTTCTGTAATTTCCATGTTTGAGAATAATTACTTTCCCTGCACCTGGAATACTCAATACACTGGTTACTTCTCCTTCAAAAACAGCTCTAACTTGTGCATTTTTAGGAGAACTGATATCAATTCCTCTATTATTGGTGTATACATTTTTCAATGTTGGGTGAGGATTTTTTCCGAATCGTTCAGTGATACTTCCTTTGCTAACAGGCCAAGGTAAACGTCCTTTGTTACCTTCAAAGGAAGCACTTAATCGTGCGGACTCTTTCGTTGATGCAAAACTTGTTGTCTTAGCGACAGTGGTTGTTGCAGCGGTTGGGTTGTTTTTCTTTCTTGCCGCTTCCGCTTTTCTTCTTCTTGCTTCTGCAGCAGCAATCTCTTTTCGAATAGCAGCACTAATTTTGTTTCGTAAAACGACTTTTTTTGCTTCGTCTTTCTTTAACTTGGCAAGCAATTCTCCTTCCTGTGCTTTGAATTTTTGGTAAACGATTTCTTGCGCTATTTTATCTTGAAGAATTGCTTCCTTCTCTTTCACTTTTTCAGAAATCACTAACTTTTTATGCTCTTTTTCAACTTCAATTTGACCTATTTCTGTTTTTATTAACGCTTGATTTTGCTGAATCACTAAAAACTGTTTTTGCTGAATTTCAGCAATTCGTTCTAAGTATTTCTTTCTTTTTAGTGCTTCATTGTAATTATCTGCAGAAAAAACATACATCATTTTGTTGTATTTACTCCTGTGTTTGTAAGAATACAAAAGCAACTTTTTGTATTGCTCTTTCAACTTCTCTATTTTTTCATACAAATTTGCAATTTGTTGAGATTTATTCTCTATCGATAATTCTGCACCTCGAATTTGATTATCGTAATTCTTTAATAAATTTTCACGGTAAGAAATCTGATTCTCAATCACTTTCAACTCATTTAATGAGGTTTGAGTATTCGTTTTGGACTTATTAAGTAATGACTTTGTATCTGAAATTTTTCGTTCCAAGCGAGCTTGTTCTCGCTTTAATTTCTCACTCGTAGATTGACCATTAACACTGAAAGTGAGAAGCAAAAAAACAACAATTAATTTACTTACATTCCACATATTTCTCTGGTACTACAAAGTGTATTTTCTCTTTATGGTTGATTCTCGTTTTTTTATAATCCATGAATACTTTTATCTCTTGGCGAGGAGTAAAAATGGTAATTTCAATTTTCTTCGGCACAAAGAATCCGCTGACTAATTCTCTTTGTTTATACTCAATTAACACAACAGATGTATCTTGTGGGCTTTCAATCTTTTGTGACTTCAGGCTCTTTAAATCATCCGAAAGTGTATAATAAGTGACTATTTCTCGCTTATCTTTACGGACATTCCTTTTTATATCACGTTTTCTATGTGAACACATGGTATAAGAATAAGGATCGTTGACTCTGTAATATTTCATTTCGCTATCATAAGCAATTGGTGCGCCAAAAAACATTTCTTCTGCATTTTCATACTCCACATCCATTGCATACTCTTTTCTGAAATAATCCAAACTTTCATGCATTACACATTTTGCTCGTTTATCGACCATAATGATAGAATCTTTTGTCAATAATGTGTTGTACACTGGAATTCTCGCGTAGGTAATCAAGGTATTTAAGAGGCTGTCTTTTTTTATTCTTACAGACGTTTTAAACGACACATTCATTGCTGTATCTTTGTACTTGGTAGAAATTTTAGCGTAAAACCAATCGTATTCTACCGAAGAAAGACTGTCAAGAACAGCTCTTAATTCAAGGTTAGAATGTTTCCCAACTTTCTCTGCATCTTCTGTTCCTTTTCTAGCGCAAGAAGTGAGTATAACTAGCACCAATAGCGATATAGCATAGAATTTATTACTCCTCATAATACTTCTTTTCTGTTATTTTTTTCTGAAGAATCGGGGTGTCAATTCCTAGATCATGTGCCTTATTCCACCAAGTTAACGCTTGAGAATTATTGCCTAACTTATATTCAACATCTCCTAAATGCTCTGCTATTTCTCCATTCATGTTTTCTAAATCAAACGCTTCTTTGAACTTCACTTTTGCGCCTTCAAATTCTCCTTTCTGAAAAAGAACAAAACCATAAGTATCAACAAACTGAGCTTGTTTTGGAGAGTTCAAAACGGCTTGCTTTGCCAATGATTCTGCTCCCTCTAAATCAATCTTGGCTTTTGCCAATTGATAGGCATAATTGCTTTTAATCAACGTACTTCTTGTATCTAATATCATTGCTTTTTGGTACTTCTTTTTACCTGTACCAAAATCTTTCAACCCAAAATAAGCAGCCCCCATTTGTCCATAAAACTCAGCTTCAAGAGGTTTGTCTTTCACAACCATCTCTACTCCAACTGAAAGCGCATCAACAGCTTCATCATATTTCTCTAGTTGATTGGAACTTACACCATTTAACAAGTAAACAACTGATATGGATGGAAACAAAGTCAAACATTCTTTACTATCGGCATATAAAGCCGGATAATCATTCGCCTGATATTCCATTATCAACACTTGATTCCATATTGGGAACTGCGAATTGTCGTACTTCAATGCTTCTTTGTAGGACAATAATGCTTCGTCATCTTTCTCTGCTCTCAATAAATAATCGCCTCTGATAGAATGCGCTTTTGCTTCAGTTGGATGCACTTGAATGAGTTCATCAACCAATTTGTAAACGGGTTCATCAATCTTAGAGGAAGATTCTAAAATCGTAATCAAAATCTTCATTTTTGTATCCAAATCAATATCTGAAGAATGGAAAGCAAGTTCAAGTTGTTCATACGCTTTAGCCATGTCTTTCTTTTGCAAATAAACATCTGCCAAAGCTAAATGTGCACGTCCATTATCTGGATCTGCAAGCACTAACTCTTCTAGCATATCAACTGCTTTTTGTTGTTCTCCAGACTTGTAATAATGATCAACCAGTTTTGCTATTAATTGTGCATCTTTTGGGAATAATTTTCTTGCAGCATTTAATTCTGACACCGCTTTTTCTGGCTTCTTTAAATCCATGTACAATTGGTACTTTTGAATGGCCAATTGTGGGTTTGCTCCAACCTGGTCTTCGGTTTTGTTCAATGCGTCAATTGCTTTCTCTGCTTTTCCTACACGCACCAATGCTTCTGCATAACCGTATTGCCAATCCACATTTCGAGGTTCAATTTCAACTAGTTGTTCAAAAGCAGCAACTGACTTGTCAAACTTTCCTGTTTCATAAAACATGTATGCAAGTTCTTGAATGTACCATGTATTCTCAGGATCAATCTCATTCGCTTTAACGATGTAATTTGCTGATTGCTCAAGATTCCCTTTTGAGAATTCCAGTTTAGAAAGCGCATAATAAACAGCGTCATCATCTTGACGAAT
>JAJRQP010000063.1 GCA_024280195.1 Bacteroidota bacterium
CATCCTGAACAGCAGATGGATCATAATTCAAAGCAAGAGGATCCATACACCCACACTGTACAATACTGACATTTAAGTAAGCTGTATCTGAGCAAGTTGGACTTGCATAAGCAACTAGCATAATAATTGAAGAAGAGTTAAATGTGTGAGATTGTGAACTTAAATCTGTAGCATTGACACTTGTTCCGTCTCCAAAATCCCATAAATACGATGATGTATTTTGACTGGAATTAGTGAGGTTAACAGTCAACGGCCCGCATCCCGATAATGGACTTCCATTTAGTTGTGCAATAGGAGGGTTACTTAAATCTACAAACACACTATCTGTTTCTTGGCAAAAATCATCAATAACTGTAAAATAATAGTAGCCACTTGGAATATCTTGTAATACAGTTGCATCTATATTAAATGAACCCGGATTCCCAGGTCCTGTCCAATTATAAAAAGGTTGAGTCGGTGGTACACTTGAACTAGAGTCCCCTGAAACTATCGCTGAAACCCATCCGTCAGGAATACAAGCTGATGAAGGACCTGAAAGCAAAGTGTCAATATTTAATGTTTGATTTACAATCATGAGAACACTGTCTTGGTAAACAAAACCGCAACCATCAGTTATACTAACATAATAGAGAATTGTATCATGTTTATTGCCATTCGTTCCAAGATTAGTTGGATTTGAAGTGCTTCCATTGGACCATTGAAAACTGAATGGACCATTTGCATTCGCCAGGTTTACAACCTCTGCTGGCAAAGAATCAGTTGGACAGTAAGCATAAACAGTATCAACTAAGTCATAGGTTAATGAGGCTGTATTTATACTGATAAAAACAGAGTCAGAAGTACATTGTAAAACACCTAGAGTATCGTAAACATAAGCTATAAAAGCCGTGTCCGAGATTGGAGTAATATAAAAGTCAGAAGAATCCATTAAACCATTACTCCAATTTATAACCGCACTGTTACATGGGCCTGCTTGAATGGAGATATCTTCTAACCCCCAGTTGTCACAACAGGTCCCAGAAGAATTGTTCTGAATCCATCTGAACATTGTGCTTGTCGTCATTGCTCCAGGAGGAATTGTTACGGAAAAGTTATTCCATACAGTATATGCTGTTGCTCCACTAGCAACACTTGCACTTGAGGCAGGCATAGCAGGAAGTGAAAAACCTCCAGGACTGTAATAAATAATTGTTGTCCATGTAGCTCCTCCGTCAGTACTGTATTGTAATTCTACGCCTTCATTTGCTAAATCCGGTCCTTCGCATGGAGAAGAGCCACTTTGTTGAGAAAATAACATTTCAAAATCTACAGACCCTCCACAACTAACATCAAACCCTGCAGTTGTTACGGTTGGAGTTGCTGAACCTGCTGAAGCAGCCCAAAAATAAGAAGAACTATTTGGGCCAGCTCCACAAGGTGTTCCATATGTTGTTGATCCTGTTGTTGACCATCCGGCAGGTAATGTTCCTGAATCAAAATTAAAAGATTGTCCCGAACCAACCACAGCGGCTAAACCTATAACGTGAACAGAATCTCCAGGACAAATTACAGTATCCATAGGGCTAATTGAAATAAAACAACTAGTTTGTGAAAACGAAGCGAAGCTTAGTAAAAAAGTGAAAATTGAGAATATATATTTCATGTTAAAGTGCTTTAAATCCAACTAACCTCAGTGTATTTAAAACTTTGTGGTCAAGTTGATAGGGGTTATTAATTAAAAATGAAAGAGTGCTATTGTTAAAAGTACAATCGGTAGTTATCGAGCTATTAGCTTTAACTAAAATAGTTCTCACGTCCTCATTTGGGTTGTCGCATCCCGTACAACCATCAGTGTAGTCAAGTACTATAGAAAACTGAATTTGCTTGTCTTCTGATGAAGTGTTTTTTACTTGTAGAAACCCATAAGTAAATTCTTTCTCTACTCCATCTAATTTACATTTCGTCTTCCTACATGATATCTCCAAGCCGTCTTGAGAATATAGAGAACTCCAGTTCTCAGTTAAATTTTCTGAATCAATCTTGCTTTGTGAAAAAGAAGAGAATCCCAAGAAAAATATAATTGCAATTTTTAAGATAATTTTCATAAAATTTATTTATTGTATTAGTTAGACGAATTAGGTTTACAAAAGGTTGCATTATTAGTAGTACGACTAATATTGTCAAAGATACAAAATTACCATCAAATGTGATGAATTTTTATTTCTTACCTTTACCACCCAAATTTACAATTATGCTACAATTTATCAACCAACTTCCTAAAGCGGAGTTGCACTTACATATAGAAGGTTCTTTTGAACCAGAATTAATGTTCGAAATTGCCAAAAGAAACAACATTGAAATCAAATACAATTCTGTTGAAGAAGTAAAAGAAGCCTACAAGTTTGATTGCTTGCAAGATTTCTTAGACATCTATTATGCAGGGGCAGGAGTGTTAACGCACGAGAAAGATTTCTACGATTTAACTTATAGTTATTTGGAGAAATGTGCCGAGCAAAACGTACGCCACACAGAGATCATGTTCGACCCTCAAACACACACAGATAGAGGCATCAGTTTTGAAACAGTTATCACAGGTATTTCTAAGGCATGTCAAGATGCTGAGAAAAACTTAGGCGTCACTTCTTTGTTGATAATGAGCTATTTACGACACCTTTCAGAGGAGGATGCATTTAAAACATTGGAGCAATCATTGCCTTTCAAACACTTGATAAAAGCAGTAGGTTTAGATTCTTCAGAAATGGGAAATCCACCTTCTAAATTCGAGAAAGTTTTTGCTGCATCTGTAAAAGAAGGATATGTTCCAGTTGCTCATGCGGGAGAAGAAGGACCGGCAGAATATATTTGGGAAGCACTGAACCTTTTAGACATCAAAAGAATTGACCACGGTAACAATTGCTTCGAAGATGACCTCATCGATGAAATCGTAAAACGTGATATTGCATTAACGGTTTGTCCTTTGTCAAATACTGCTTTGCAAGTTGTTGATGACTTAAAAAACCATCCTATCAAAAAGATGATGGCAAGAGGGTTAAAAGTGACGGTAAACTCTGACGATCCTGCCTACTTCGGTGGACAAGTCAACCAAAACTTCATAGAAATTCAAGAAGCACTAAACTTAACTAAAGCTGATTTATATGAATTTGCGAAGAATTCTTTTCAGTATTCATTGTTAGATGATGAGTTGAAGCAGAAACACATGGATGAATTAGATGACTTTTATTCGAAGAATAAATGAATCAGTAGAATTTACGGCAGGGTCAAGTCGCGACTTGACCCTGCCGTAAATCAATTCATAATCAATAATCCATAATTCTAACCCCCACTCGCATCAATTTTTCCTATATTGTCCTTAGAAAACACTTCTTATGGCAACGAGAAATTATCAAGGTAAAAAATTTACCTCTACTTCGGTGGAGCAAACCCTTGATTCTTTAACCATAGAAGAAGCATTGCAAATAAACATCAACGGAAAACCTTTCACAGTGACAATGCGCACTCCCGGTGATGATGCCAACCTTGTTCGTGGGTTATTACACACAGAAGGGATTCTTAAAAATCTCACCTACCAACCTGAAATCATTCTCAAAAAAGAGAACAAAGAAGGAATTGTTACGGTTGTTAATCTAACCATTCCTGAAAAAGAATTGGGAGAAGGCTACTCTAATAGTCGCAGTTTACTTTCTGTTTCCTCATGTGGGATTTGTGGAAGAACAGAACTAGAAGAAATTAAAAACAACAAGGAAGTAAGTTCCATTAATAACACCATTAATGCAAAAACAATCAGTGGATTATTTGCAAAGATGAATGAATACCAAAAAGCTTTTCATCAATCAGGAGGAACTCACGCTGCTGCGGCCTTTGATGAAAATGGAGAAATTCTATGCTCATTAGAAGATATAGGAAGACACAACGCTGTTGATAAAGTCATAGGAAAATTAATTAACGAGAACAAACTAAAAAAGGCAGCTTGCATGACGGTAAGTGGGCGGATTTCGTATGAAATAATCATTAAAAGTTTCAAAGCAAGAATACCAGTTTTAGCAGCCGTTTCTGCACCTTCCTCCTTATCCGTTGATTATGCCAAAGAATTAGGAATTACATTGTTTGCATTCTGCCGAGAAGGTCGAGCAACTTGCTACGCAAATCCACAAAGAGTTAAATTTACAACATTGGTGTCCAAAGAAAAGACATCGTAGAAAGAATAAAATATGTCAAAGAATTTAAGTGAATTATCAGGAAGAAAAGGATTGGAAGACAACCTTTTTGACAGAATGGGGAAACTTGCCCAAGAAGATGGCGCACCAACAATTGAAGATTTAGATCAACTGGCGGATGAATTTTTAATCGGTAAGGCAAATACTTACGGCACAACTACTTTTTATGATTTTCTGAAGCCTGAAAACAAAGGAAAGAAAGCATACGTTTGCAATGGAACAGCATGCGTTTGTGCTGGAACGCAAGAAAAGGTCCTCGAAAAACTGAAATCACAA
>JAJRQP010000064.1 GCA_024280195.1 Bacteroidota bacterium
AAGGTTGCGCTCTATTTCAATGATTTCAGAAATCGATGGATCGGCTTTCATTCCTGTTTTGGTAGAAGCCATTCCTTCGTTGACAATTCCTTTTCCTGCAAGTGATTTGTCTCTGGAGAAGGCAATGATGGTTCCTCCAAAATTTTTAGAGTACAACAACGCGCGATACATGATTCCAGAATTGACATGTGCTAAGTCATCAGAGAATAACTTTACCCCGTATTGTGTCATGTCGTACATTTCTGAAAGATTTTCGCCTTTCATCCCGACAGTGATGGTTCCAATTGGGTGCAGCTGAGTGACGTGAAAGTCTGCTTTCCGCTGCATGTATTGTATTTGGCTTTTCCCATCCATTACTGGTTGCGTACTGGGGAGAACAGCAACATGTGTAAATCCTCCAGAAGATGCAGCATCTAATCCTGATTCTATGGTTTCTTTATGCTCAAAACCTGGGTCACAGAAGTCTGCCTTTAAATCTACCCAACCAATTGATACGTGCAAATTATTTTCTTTTATGACTTTCGCATCATTCTCATCGATGTTGTTTTCAATAGAGGTAATGATTTCATTCTCAATGAGAATGTCTTTTACTTGTCCATTAAAAGGAGAAGATGTGTCAGTGATTTTGGCTTGCTTAATTAAGATCTTCATTTGCGAGTCATTTAATTTAGAAATCGGATAAGTAACATTTCTATGGATACAAAAATAAGGGTTAAAATGATACAAATCTTCCAATAGCTAAAAGGTTTGTCAATATCTATGGTTGAAAGTTGAGAGTCGCCACCAATTTCGTTGAATTTAATGTTCTTAGCCCCCATAGATTTTAATTGTGAAATGACTTCCTCTTTTGAATTGGTTGTCAAATCCGATTCTGAACGATTGTAATTTAAACTTAATGAACCTATAATTTTGTCCGTTTTTAATTGGTAATTCCCTGCCTTCAGCTGATTTGTAGTGTTGGTGTTTTTAAGAGAAATGTAATTTACTCCAGAAACAGATGATGCTTGAGGTATGAGGTCAAAAGATTCATTTACTATATGAATAGGATTATCATCACTTATTTTTTCATAAATTGGAAAACGAGAATCACTACCAATAACAATGTATTCGGGTTGTTTTCGCTGGCTAATTTCTGACATTCTCAATGTAATAGTAGAGAAGAGGGCATCTTTTGAAAAGTTACCAAAGTCTGGATGCAACGAACTGTAGAACATAAAAACGGAACCGTTCTCTTGAATACGAGCTAACAGAGGAAGACCATTTTGCAATTCAATCAATGATCTCGACATTGTTTGACTGTTGCTATTGGCTTGATAAACAGTTGCAACACTTGGTAGGTTCAATTGCTGTGTTTTAGATTCAAAAACTCCAGCAAAAAATGGGTCGTCATAATTGATAGATTTGATTTTAGTTCCGGAAGATATGCGTTTCCCTAATTGTGGTAATTTGTTTATTTGCAATAATGAATTCCATCCTGAATTTGAAGGGTTTTTCCCAGGGAATAGAGCAATAGAACCTCCTGTAGAAACAAAGTCTGTGAGGTAGTTGGTCATTCCATTCGTCATATCATTAGCACCGTTAATGATGACAAAATCTTTTTCTTCAAAATCATTCTTTGTAATCGTAGTAATTTTCTTAGAAGAATAATTAAAGTAATTATCCAAATCTAGCACCATTGCAATGTTCGGTATGGCATCTTCTCCGTCGAGTACTAGGACATTGATTCGTTCTTTTACTTCATAAGAAAGAAAGTAGGAATCATCGAAGAACACATGGTTGTCAATAACCTGAACTTTACCTGTTTTAGTACCAATTGATTTATCCATGTAACCAATTTTAGTTGTAATCGATTGATTTTTAGGGAGATCTATAAAGATGGTTTTCTTGAACCGATCGATGCTAATTAACACTTCCGTATTGACCATGTCTTGCGCTCCTTTATTCACAACACGAATATTTAATTCGTTTTTCGTGTTTACTTTATGAATTGGAGAAGAGAACCAAAGCGAATCAATGAATACATTTGCTTCACTTTCTGCACTTAATTTGATAGGGAAGAAGGAGATGTTTTCGATGGCTAGTTGCTTATTTTTTTCTTGATCAAGTTTTTGAAAATCACTTAACAGTACACTTTGAATAGAAGCATTGTCTTGCAATTGGTTTTTTGCATAGTTATTCGTTTGCCATTGCACAATGTCATTAATCGTTCGAGTCAGTGCTGAAAAGTTGATTTTATCTATTTTCTCAAAAGCTTCTACTTTGGTAAGGATTCGTTCTTCGCTACCTGATAATTCATTGGTCGCAACTAAAAATCGGGTATCTAATGGCGCTTTTTTAATTATTTGCCGTGCATTTTCTCTCGCTTCAGATAGTAGTTCCCCTTCAGAACCATTAGCTTGCATGGAGAATGAGTTATCAATGTAAATGGAAACTACGGAGTCGAGTGATTGAGACGTAGCATCATTCTTACTAAAGTAAGGTTGAGCGAAAGCAAGTACTAGAAAGATGAAAGCTAATAAACGGCTTAATAATATGAGCAGATGTTTTAATGATTTGGTTGATTTTGTTTTTTGGTCAACGTGCTTAACAAAAGATAAACTAGAGAAATAGAGCGTTTTGTACCTCTTAAAATTGAAGAGATGAATGATGATGGGAATTAGCAGAACCAAGAATGCCCAAAGAAATTCAGGATACAAAAACTTCATGTGTCAAATATAGTATTTTGAAAGTTAATAAGTGTTAGAATTTTGAAGTAGACAATAGTTAGAATTATGAATTATGATATTGGCTCTTGTTAAAATTATGAATTGTCAGCTTCCATAATCCATAATCCATAATCCATAATCCATAATCCATAATTATAACAGAAATAAGCTTATTTTTCAAACGCGCCAATTCCAAAGAGCGCAAAATCATATTTGACAGGATCACTTGCATCCATTTCTCGAAGATTGAACATCAACTCATCTAATGCTTTCCAATCGTTTTGTTTTCGGGTAAGCAAGCCTAATTCTCTTGCGTTGTTACTTGTGTGAACATCTAGTGGGAGGTATAATTCACTTTTCGGAATAGAGTTCCAGATGCCAAAGTCAACTCCGCAATTGTCTTTTCTGACCATCCAGCGCAAGAACATGTTGATTCTTTTCGCTGCAGAATTCTTTGCTGGGTTAGAAAGGTGTTTTTCACTTCTTTGCTCGTGTTCTGTTGCTAAGAATTGTTCTCTAAAATTGATTATTCTCCCTTTTATGCCTTCGAATTCTGTATGAGAAAAAAATGCTTGTTCCAATCCTCCATTTAGGTAAATGTTTTTTAAACTTCTAAAAAAGAAGTCTAAATCAGTAGCATTAAATGTTCTATGAACGAAATCTAAATCTGTTCTTTTCTCGTAATTCTGAATAAACTCAAAAGGGGCGTGTTCCATGATGTCTAACAATCGTTCACCGCTTCGAATAATCATTGCTCGTTTTCCCCAAGCGATTGTTGCTACTAAAAAGGAGATGATTTCAATGTCTTCTTTGCGGGAAAAACGATGCGGAAGTTGTATCGGATCACTTTCTATGAACTTTGCAGTATTGTATTGCTCGGCTTTGAAATCTAGGTATTCTTTGAGTTCTAGAGCTGTCATTGATTCTGAAATATTAGATTGTCCATTGATCGTGAATAATACCGACTAAGAACAATTCTCCATTTAATTCTTCGTAAACTAAACGCAAAGTTGTCCAATCCATTCCTTCATATTCTGGATTGAATCCCGAAAAATAGTGTTCTGTGAAAACTGCATCAGGGTAAACTTCTTTGAGATTGTTGAGAGAGTTACCTGAGCTAATAAATTCATTGACCCCAACTTTTTCAGCGTGAAGAAAATCAGCATTATAAACGAACTCGACAATGTATTCTTCTGTGTAAAGTAATATTGAATCTCCACTGCCATCATAGTGTCCCCAGAACGAAATTTCTTCAAAACTTGGTAAGAATTGCTTTTGTGATAAAGCAATATTTTTCATTGTATCTACATAAGCGTAAGGTGAAAACCGAACACCTTTTATTGGATGAATGTAGGTTGCGAATTTACCATACTCCTCATTTTTTAGTGATTCGAGAATTCTTTGCGAAGTTTGTTCAAGCGTGGAATCAGTACGAACGAATGTCTCGGTAGAATCATTATTCGCTAATTCTTTTACAATTCCTTCAGTTATTTCTTGCTTCGGTTGACTTGTAGAAGAATCATGGTTGCAAGACGTGAAGAGAATGAGTAAAAAGGTTGCTGTGATTATTTTCATGGAAGAAAGGTAATGAAAAATACAAGAATAATAAATTATACATTTTGTATAATACATTTTGTATAATACATTTTGTTTTATATATTTGTTGTGTGAAAAAGAAAAATGTAATAGAGAATCCATTTCAGTTGAAAGGTTATATTGGCCCAAATTATTTCTGCGATAGAGAGAACGAATTAGCAAGGTTAATTCTTAATGCAAAAAATGGAGTGAACACAACATTGCTTTCTGTAAGAAGAATGGGGAAGACAGGGTTGATTCACCATGTATTCAACCAATTTAAGTCAGATAAGAAGTGGAAAACGATTTATATAGACATTTACGCAACGCAAAACTTAGGGCAATTTACGAATGAGTTAGCATCTGGGATATTGGAAGTATTTCCGCATACAAATTCTGTTGGCAAAAAATTTATGACCCTCGTCAAAGGTTTAAGTCCAGTGATTAGTTATGATTCTCTAACAGGAAATCCATCCATTGCTTTCTCTTTTGCACAACCCAAGCAATATGAGCAATCAATAAAAGGTTTGTTTAATTTTCTAAATTCTCAAAGTCAGAATGTACTTGTTGCAATAGATGAGTTTCAGCAAATTGGAAATTATCCAGAGAAAAATACAGAAGCTATTTTGCGAACAATTATACAATCATTAACTAACGTTAGTTTTATTTTTAGTGGAAGTCATAAGCATTTGTTGGCAGAAATGTTCAATAGTAGTAAGCGTCCATTTTTTTCAAGCACACAGATGTTGCATTTAGATGCTATTGAAAATGAAAAGTACACCATATTCATAAAGAAATTGTTTCAATCAAAAGGTAAAAAGATAAATGACGAGTCGATTGAGTTTATCCTTTATTGGACGAGAACACATACTTATTATACACAAGCATTATGTAATCGAATATATTCTATGGACATAAAAAGTATTGAGAAAGAGAGTGTTTTATCAGCTTGTAATGATATTCTAAAAGAACAAGAGCCTATTTTTTTTCAATATCGAAATTTATTAACTTCCTCTCAGTGGAAGTTACTGAAAGCAATAGGAAAAGAAGACGAGGTTTATCAACCAACTGCACAAGATTTTATTTTTAAGTATCGACTAGGTACTGCGGGAGGAATAAGAAGAGGACTGGAATCTTTACTGAAAAAAGAAATGATTTACAGAAAAGAGTCTGAAAAGGGGGGGTATTATCTTGTTTATGATTGCTTTTTATCGAGATGGTTGGAGCGAGTTTAAATAATCAATCCGTCCTCCATAACTAGCTGTCTGTCAGTCATTTTTGCGAGTTCTTTGTTGTGTGTGACAATTACGAAAGTTTGATTGAATTCATCTCTTAAATCAAAAAACAATTGGTGCAATTCTTCAGAATTCTTACTGTCTAAGTTTCCTGAAGGCTCGTCTGCAAAAATAACTTTAGGTTGATTAATCAATGCTCTTGCAACGGCAATTCGTTGTTGCTCGCCACCAGATAATTCATTGGGTTTATGAGACGCTCTGTTTTCTAAGCCAAGCATTGCTAATAATTTCTGCGCATCTTTTTTTGCATCATTCTGAGAAAGTCCTTTTATTAATGCTGGGAGAATGATGTTCTCTTCTGCCGTAAACTCAGGTAATAATTGATGAAACTGAAAGATAAAACCAATGGATTGATTCCTAAAAGCAGATAGCTTCTTTTTGGACAAAGTAAAAGGGTTTACTCCGTCAATCATTACTTCTCCTTGGTCAGGATTGTCTAAAGTGCCCAAGATTTGGAGTAGGGTCGTTTTTCCTGCTCCAGAAGGACCTACAATAGAAACAACTTCACCACTTTTAATCTCTAGGTCTATGCCTTTTAAGATTTGAAGTTGATCGTATGATTTAGTTATCCCTTTGGTAATCAACATTATTTATCCAATTTCAATGAGTGTCCCATTTTATCTCGTTTCGTTTTAAGATAAGATTCGTTGTGCTCGTTACTTGCAATTTCGATAGCTACATTCTCAACAACTTCTAATCCGTAACCAATCAATCCCGTTCTTTTAGTTGGATTATTGGACATTAATTTCATTTTTGAAATTCCTAAATCACGAATAATTTGTGCGCCAATACCATAATCTCTCTCGTCTCCTTTGAAGCCAAGTTTGATGTTTGCTTCTAGCGTATCGTATCCTTGCTCTTGCAATTTATACGCTTTTAATTTATTGGTTAAGCCAATTCCTCGGCCTTCTTGATTCATATATATTATTACACCTTTTCCTTCTTTCTCAATGACTTCCATTGCTTTTTGAAGTTGAGGACCGCAGTCACATCGGCAAGAACCAAAGATATCACCTGTCATACACGAAGAATGCACACGAACAAGAACAGGTTCATCTTCTTTCCATTCTCCTTTTACTAAAGCAAGATGCTCTTCGTCAGTATTGGTGTTTTTATAGAGGTACATGTCAAAATCGCCATATTTAGTGGGCATTTTAACATCAATAATTTTCTCTACTGATGTTTCCGTCTTGATTCTATACTCAATTAAATCTTCGATTGAAATCAGTTTTAAATCAAATTTATGGGCAATTTTAATTAGTTCTGGAAGTCTTGCCATTGAGCCATCCTCATTGAGAATTTCAACGATAACTCCCGCAGGTTCAAAGCCAGCCATTCTCGATAAATCAATTGCTGCTTCTGTATGTCCTGCCCTTCTTAAAACTCCGCCTTTTCTTGCACGAAGAGGGAAAATGTGCCCAGGCTTCCCTAATTCTTCAGGACGAATAGAAGGGTCAATCATTGCCATTACAGTTTTAGAACGATCGCTCGCGCTAATTCCAGTTGTGCAGCCATGACCAATTAAATCGATAGAGACCGTAAAAGGTGTTTCGTAAGCAGCAGAATTATTCTGCACCATCATTTCCAGACCAAGCTCGTCGCAACGACTTTCTAGAAGAGGAGCGCAAACCAAACCACGCCCATGAGTTACCATAAAATTGATGATTTCAGGAGTCACATTTCTAGCAGCGGTTAAGAAGTCACCTTCATTCTCACGATTCTCATCATCAACAACAATGATAACTTTTCCGTTTCTAATGTCTTCGAGTGCTTCCTCGATGGTGTTTAATTGAAAATCCATAGTTCGATTTAACGATTTATGACAAAATTACTTGAATTAAATGATTTAATGAGGTTTTTGGGGAAGATTATCCTATCATTTGGATTAATTTCTCAATAGAATCACTCCACGTATATTTCTGCTTCACAAAAGAAGAACCATTTTTTCCAATTTCATTTCTTTTAGCAGTATCACTTAGCAATTCTTTGATGCACTTAATCAATGCTTCTTGGTTTTCACCAACCATTATTTCTTGTTGGTGTTTTGCTCCAATTGCATTGTTAGCCAGTGACGTTGTCACGCAAGGGATTTTTAATGCCATTGCTTCGAGTAATTTATTTTGCATTCCTGTCCCAATCATCATTGGGGCAAGAAATATTTTTCCTTTGGTATAGGATTCTCTAATATCATCTACCCAACCTGTCAATGTGATTTGAGAATTGCTATTTGCTAATTCTTTCACAGAAAGTGCCGGTGATGCACCAGAAATCAGCAAGGTTGAGTGTTCAAATACAGGCATTATTTTTTCTGCAATGTAATGTACAGCATCAATATTCGGAGGATAGCTCATGTTGCCTACAAAAACGAAATCAAATTCTCCCGTCTTATTAATGGCTTCGAAGAATGTCTCATCAATGCCATTTGGAATACAAACAATTTTGTCTTTTTCAGGATGCTGAATTAGTTCTTTATCTTGCTTACTGATGATTGTTTTATATTCAAAGTAATCAAAAATGTGTTGCTCGTACTTAGTTAATCGTTTGGCTTCTAGTCGATAGATCCATTTTTTATAAAAAGGTTGCCGATTGATTTGTCTGCTTATTCCAACACTTAGTGTATCCATATAATCAATAGTCTTAGGAATGTGGTGAATGTTTTTTACATATTCAGAAGTTCGAATCAATTGGCAATAGAGGTGATTGAAGTCATTTTGCTGAATGAGTTGATTGATCTTTTTAGAGGTTGATCTGCTGAAAAAGTACCCGACTTGCAACGGTTCCATTTTAATGAAGCGAAGAAGCATATTGCTCATCTTCGTAAAAAGATTTATTTTAGAAAGTACTAATTGCTGGCAAATTTCTTGCACCTTTTTTATTCTTGCTTCTGAAATTTCTTCATCGGTAATGGCTACGACTGTAACATCAAAGTGATTGGACAACTCCTTGATTTGATGATATGCACGCAATTTATCGCCTTTATCCAATGGATAGGGGAAGCGAGATAGGATAACGAGGAGTTGTTTTTTATTTTGTTTGGATGAATTCAATGAGCTGTTGACTTATTACCTTAAAATTATGATATTTTTTGATGTATGCGATAGCATTCTGTCCAATTTCTTTTCTTAATTCTTGGTCATTTATCAAACGCAATGATTCTCGAATGATTTCTTCATCAGAATTAGCAATGATTAAACAATTATGATTTTCATGAAGAATTCCTTCTGCACCTAGTTTTGTGGTGATGATAGGAATGCCGATTGCCATCATTTCTAGAATTTTAATTCTGACACCAGAACCAGAAATAATTGGCGCGACAAGAATTCCGGTATTGGGTGCAAAGTGTTGTAAATTCTCCACAAATCCTTCGATGTACATCTTCTCTTTTTCATTCTGCTTAAATTCGGAAGAAAAATTACTTCCAACTAGATGAAGCTTCGTTTCTTTTGATTGTTTTCTTATTTCTGGAAATAATTTAATCAATCGCTTGGCAGATTCAATGTTGGGTTGCCAGTTCATTGCACCAATGTGAAATAAGTTATTTGCAGAATAATCCTGTTGAACTTGCTCATTGATATCAACTGCAACTGGAATCGTAATACATTTTGTTTTGATTCCGTTTTGCCCCAATTTGATTTTATTCTCTTCTGTTATGGCTAAAATCCCATCGACTTTGTTGAGAATGTCAAATTCGTATGATTTTAAATCATTCGTTAATTTTTTCAAGTAAAGTCGTTTGAAAGGGTTTGTTTCATTCGATGCATAGTTGCTCCAAATATCACTTTCGATGTTGTGAATTCTGACGATTATCTTTCCTTCAAAAACTGCTCTAATCGCAGCTATATATGGAGTGCAATAAAGACTTTCTAAAATAACAACCTCGTAATTTGTGGTGGTTAATTCTTTTACTATCAAGTTTTTAACACTGTCAGAATAGAATCTTGCTACATTGTAAGAACCTTTTTTAAATAAGTGTTTTATAGCATCTACAATACAGACATCGGTGTTGATTTGAATACTTTTTGGGGCAATTTTTTCAAGAATTGCATCAGGATAATTCTCTAGAGAGAATGGATGTTTTTTGGTAGAAATAGCGAGATGTTTAACAGAAGCATTTTCTACAAGTAGTCCGTCAAGAAGGTTTTTCATGGCTACACAACCTCCATCAACTAACGGAAAGATAGGTTTACTCGTTATGTGCAGAATTTTCATGCTTTCTTTCTGAACTTATTTTTAATTCTTCCTAAGTCAAAGATACTTCTGTCGTTTGCCGCTGCTCTCATTAAGAGAATTGCAAACGGTGCAAGTACCAAAGCAGGAAACCACATTCCAACGAAAGGAGAAACCGTTCCTCCAACGGCTAGGTTCTCGCCAATGGTCAA
>JAJRQP010000065.1 GCA_024280195.1 Bacteroidota bacterium
AAAAATCGTTTCATACACCTCCATAAACTCAGTCCAGTGTTCTCTCGTTGCCCAATCGCCATCGCTATGTTTCCAATTCTTCTCTAGAGTTTCAATTCGCTCACGCAATTTTAAACCTTGTTTTTCATAGCTGAGGTTCAAATAACACTTGATGATTTTAGTACCATTTTCCTCCAGATGCTTTTCAAACTGATTGATTTGATTATAACGTTTTTCGATGGTTGCATCATCTAAGAATCCATAAACAGAAGGAACTAATATGTCTTCGTAATGCGAGCGATTGAAAACGGTCACCATTCCCTTTTCAGGAGTTCTCTTGTAAATTCTCCACAAATAATCATGTGCTGCCTCTTCTGGATTGGGTTTTTTGAATGAATGAACATTGACCCAAGCAGGACTCACCATTTTAAATAAATTGCGCGTCAAACCATCTTTTCCAGAAGCATCCATTCCTTGTAGTACAAGAAGAATACTTTGTTTACCCTCAGCGTATAATTTATTGATAAGGCCATAAATCTCTTCTAAAAGAACTTCCGTTTCCTTCTTTATTTTGCTCTTGTTCCAGTCGGGGTTTCCTGTTGGATTATGATTTGCTAATGTTCCCATGTGTTTATTTTAATACGATGTAGACAGGCAGGTGGTCAGAATATCCCCCGAAATATTTACGTCCCCCATAGGTTGCACTCGGTTTTTGGCCCCCGTCCCTGTAGGTATAAATCAATGTTCTTTCTCGAAGAATTTCTGCGTCTTGATTCTCTATACCAAGACCCGATTTTTGGTCATAAACAGCTTGAGAAATGATGATTTGATCTAAAACGGACCATTCTCTTTGGTAAACTGCTGTTCCCTCACCGTTTTCATGTTCGTCGAAAAGTAAGTTGATTAAATCACCTTCATTATCATAACCTGCTTCTTTTGCTTGCAATACTTTGTTGAGGCTTTTATTGTCAGGATAATCGTTAAAATCACCGACAATGATAATATTGGCATCTTTGTCGTCTGCCAGAATCTTATCGACTTCTTCTCTAAGAATTGTTGCTGCTCGAACACGTTTGTGCTCTGTTTCTTTCTGTCCTTCTCTTCTCGACGACCAATGATTGACGAAAATATGTGTCATTACTCCTCCATTAAACTCTCCAAGAACATGCAAAATATCACGGGTGTTAAACCCTCTATTGTTTGGGAGTTTCACGGCAATTTTTTCTGACTCAAGAACTTCAAACGCATCTGCATCGTATAGCAATGCAACGTCAATTCCTCTTCTGTCGGGAGAATTAAAGTGAACGTATTTGTAATTGATTTGAGCCATTCCAGGAGTCTCAATTAATGCCTCTAGAACCTTGTGATTTTCGATTTCGGCAAGTCCAATTAAAACGGGTTTCTCATCAATGAGGTTAATTGCTTCAGAAATGTTGTTGAGTTTCGTTTCATAACGTTCATCGTCCCAGTTTAAATAGCCATAAGGTGTAAAATCATCGTCATTCGTCCGAGGATCATTCTCCGTATCAAATAAATTTTCCACATTGTAGAAAACAACGGATCTCCCGGAGACATTGCTGGTTGAGTTACGATTTGAATTATCTTCCATGTTTGAGTTATTGTCTTTCATTTCTTCTACCAATTCACAACCTGTAAACACCACAAGTAAGCAAAAAGGGATGATTAATTTTTTCATAAAATCTTTATTTAATTCCAAGGACTCCTAGTAGGGCTCTTGTAAGTTTGCCAATTAATCCACCACCTCTTGAGCTTGTTACGCCTCTTGTAATTCCATCGGTAACAGAATTCCACATTTTTTTTCGCTTTCGAGCTTTGCGTTTATCTTCAGCAATTTTTTCTTTTCTCTGCCGCGCTAAATCTCTCGCTTCCGCTTTTTGACGTCTTACTTCTTCTGCTTTTTCTCTTTTAAGTTCAGCGACTTCTTTTTCGGAAAGTAAGGCATCCGCCTTTGCGTTATCCGCCTCTACTTTCTCTTGATGTTCTTTTGCCCCTGCCTTTTTAATTTTCCCCGTGAGAATTTCATACGCGCTTTCCGAATCAATGTCTTCGTTGTACTTCTCGATGAGTTTAGAATTTTTAATCAATTCTTTCACCTCTTCTTTCTCCAACACATCCATTCTAGAAAGGGGTGCTCGGCAAACAGTTGCGACGAGTGGCGTAGGGATACCTTTTTCGTTTAAGGCAGTTACCAAAGCCTCACCAATTCCTAATTGTGTAATTAAATCTTCCGTTTTGTAATATTCTGTAATCGGATAATTCTCAGCTGCTTTTTTTATTGCTTTCCGATCTTTCTCTGTAAAGGCACGCATTGCATGTTGCACTTTTAACCCCAGCTGAGAAAGAACATCATCTGGTACGTCTATCGGATTTTGTGTGCAAAAGAACACGCCTACACCTTTAGAACGAATTAATTTCACAATGACCTCCAATTGATCCAGCAAGGTTTTAGATGCTTCTTTAAATACCAAATGTGCTTCATCAATGAAGATGCAAAGTTTGGGTTTGTCCATATCTCCTTCTTCAGGAAAAGAAGAATAGATTTCTGCCAATAAACTCAGCATAAAAGTGGAGAATAATTTTGGTTTGCTCTGAATATCCATTAAGCGAACAATCGAAATTATGCCGTTGCCATTCTCATCCGTTCTGAGTAAATCATTTGGTTCAAAAGAACGTTCTCCAAAGAAATCGCTTGCTCCTTGTTGTTCCAATTCGATTACTTTACGCATAATCGTGTTCACGGTTGTCGACGCTACCTTTCCGTATTCTTCAGCGATTGCTTCTTTTCCATCATTGACAACATATTGCAATACCTTTCGAAGATCTTTTAAATCTACAAGCGGTAATTGTTGTGAATCACAGAAAACAAATATCAATGAGATTACACTGCTTTGCGTTTCGTTTAACCCCAGAATTTTAGACAAAAGTACAGGACCAAATTCTGTAACTGTCGCTTTTAATCGAACGCCATCACCTTTTGACAGGGTCATTAATTCTACAGGCATTGCCATTGGTTCGTAAGGCAAGTTGATTGCTTTGTGTCTTTTGTCAATGAAGTCATTTGAAGCACCCGAAGCAGCAAGACCAGATAAATCCCCTTTGATGTCCATTAGCAAAGAAGGAATACCTTTCAGAGAAAGTTGCTCTGCAATAACTTGCAAGGATTTGGTTTTCCCTGTCCCTGTTGCACCAGAAATTAATCCGTGACGGTTGAGTGTTTTAAGCGGAACTTTTATGTGTGTATCAGTGATCGCTTCACCATCTAGCATTGCTCCACCAATTGTGATGAAATCACCCTTAAAAGTGTAACCCGTATTAATATGATCTTTAAATTCTTTAACTTTTGACATAAGCGTATAAAGAGACAAAGAGGGATAAACCCTCTTTGTCAATTAATTGTACTACGAATTTTATTATCCTAAACGGAAAGTTAATTTTAAATTCACTCTGAACTCATCAACTTTTCCATCTTTTACTGTGCAAGATTGATCTTGAACATAAACAGATGTAATTCCTTTCACTGTTTTTGAAGCTTTTTCAACTGCTTTCTCAGTTGCGTCTTCCCAACTTTTAGTTGAGCTTGATAATACTTCGATTACTTTTAAAACTGACATAATTATTTGTTTTTATTCGGTTAATAATGAATTTATTTTCCAAAAAGCTTACTGAATAAACCAGCAATTCCTCCAGCACTTTTTTGTGTTTTCCCTCCAGAGTTACTAGGAGTATCATCACCATCAAACATGTCTGTGATGTTAGAGAAAATTCCTGCGATTCCACCCTCATCATTTTTTCCATCAGAAGAAAGCTTACCTGTAAATTGGCTTAAAATTCCTGGGATTGCTCCTTTTAAAGAACCCGCAATACTGTCTGGTAATCCAACTTTCTTGATTAAGTTTTGAACGAAATCATCTTCTACTGCCGCAGCCATTTTTACATCATCTTCTGTGTTTTCATTCTCAGAAAGAAGACTTGACATTTGTTTTGGGTTTTCTGCAAATTTTGATTGCATTGATGACATTGCTTGCTTAGCAACTGATTGTGCTTGTTCATCAGAGACACCAAACTTCGCTAAAAGTCCTTTTACTGTGTCATTTTCTAAAATATCTTTGATATCCATTTTGGTTGTTGTTTTTGATTAAAAAAATTGTACACGAATATAGTGATTTTTTAGCAAAATTAAAAGCTCCAGTCAAAAGTATCAATATCAGTGATGCATGCTGTTAGTAAATCAATGCTTCCTTGAATGTCATCTTTGTGCGCCATTTCTATTACTTGATGCAAATGTCGTGTTGGAATAGAAACGGCTCCCGCAATGGAACCTCCCTCTGTCATTCTCTGAATGCCAGCAGTATCAGTGCCTCCAGCAGTTAATATTTCTGGTTGCCATTTAATTTTATACTTATCAGCAGTTTGTTTCATGTATTTAACCATCCTGTAATCGCAGATAGTTGCAGAGTCCATTAGTTTAATTGCCGTTCCTTCTCCCAGCTTCGTTATCTTCTCGTGTTCTGCAGCTCCCGGTAAATCAAACGCGATTGTTGTGTCTAAACCAAACCCAAAGTCAGGGTTAATTCTCATAGAAGAAACATTTGCCCCGCGAATTCCAACTTCTTCTTGGACAGTAAAAACACCGTATAAATCAAATGGAATTTCCTTCCCTTTCAAATTCTTTAAAGTCTCAATGAGAATGAACACCGCCAAACGATTGTCTAATGATTTTCCATTGACGCATTTCCCCATTTCAATAAATTCTCTTTCCCTTGTAATAGAATCTCCAATTGTCACTAATTTTTTGACTTCTTCAACCGGTAAACCGGTATCGATAAAATAGTCTTTCAATTTAGCCACTTTGTTTCTTTCTTCAGCGGTCATCACGTGAATTGGTTTGGATGCCATTACACCTATTAAATCTTCTTTTCCATGAATGATAACACGTTGAGCAGTTAAGGTTTTTGGATCAAAACCACCCAAAGTATGAAAGCGAATAAATCCATTGTCATCAATGTGCGTTACAATGAATCCTATTTCATCCATGTGGGCACCGACCATAATTCGCTTGTCACCCTTTCCTCTTTTTATCGCGTAAACATTTCCCATGTTGTCGATTTCAACTTCGTCAGCGAGGTCTTTGATTTCTTCTAAAACAAGGTTTCGTATTTCTTTTTCAAACCCCGGAGCGCCAGGTGTAGTGCAAATCTTTTTAAGCAAGGCTGTATTTATTGACATAACTTTATTTTTTGTTCGATAATTAGACGGTTAAAGTTAAAAATCCTTTTGAGAAGATTAACTTTACACTATGAAGAATAAAATATTTCTTGCAGTGCTAATTATTGCAGGTATTTCTCTGGTTTATTATTTACAAAATCAACCAAAGGAAGAAGTTTTACCTGTGATTAACCCAACAGATGTTCTTCCAGAGATGGTAGACGCATCTGTATTGATGGAAAGAAAAGGATACGGACACACAATTGGAGATTTTACTTTTATTAATCAGAATAACGACCTTATTTCGGAGAAAGAAATTGAAGACAAGGTATTTGTTGCAGAATATTTTTTCACTACTTGCACCAGTATTTGCCCAATAATGAATGGAGAGATGCAACGTGTTTATGCAAAATATAAGTCCCAAGATGATTTTAGAATTTTGAGCTTTACGGTAGACCCGGAGGTTGATTCTGTAGGGGTAATGAATGCTTATGCAGAAGAGCATGGCGCGGGTTCAAAATGGCATTTTTTGACGGGAAATAAGGAAAATTTATACAAGTTGGCTAGAAAATCATTTTTTGTACTAAAACCGGCAGAAGCAGAAAACATTGGTGATGCTGGAAGCGATTTTATTCACACCAACAATTTTGTTTTAGTGGATAAACAGCGAAGAATTAGAGGTTATTATGATGGAACAAGCCCAAGTTCCGTCGATTCTTTAATGATTGATATTGGTAGACTTTTGAAGGAATAGATATCTAGTAGGGATAGGTCGAACTCCCCTTCTACGATATATTTATTGTTTTATTCTTCCAATTCCTTTAAAATTAAATTTACATCTTCTTCCGTAGCAGATAGTTTTTCTTTGCAAATTTTTATCAATTCAGAAGCACGTTTTACTTTGATACTGAGTTCGTCAACGGTGATCTCACCATCCTCAATATCTACAACAATTTGTTGTAATTCATCAAATGCTTCTGTATATTTTATTTCTTTACTCATTATTTTTTTTCGTTTTTACGACTTCTGACTCAACACTAAAAGTAGCCGTTTTTGTTTGAATTTTATCGCCTTTCTTGACCTTATTTTTCTCTCCTATGGTTTTTCCATTCAGTAAGGTTATTGAATAGCCCCGATTTAAGACATTAATTGGATCCATTAATCGAATGGACTGTGTTAAATGATTAATTTTATGTTGTTCCGAAACAAGTTGCGAGTCTATCTTGTTAGGAAGAGCATCCTGTAATTTTTCCAATTCATTTTGCTCATTAGACAGTAATTCTCTGGCATTCCTATAAACTCCTTGTTCATTTTTGCGAATCATCATCTTGTGATTCAATAAGAGAAATTTAAAGTTGTTTTCTAAATCTTTTACATTCGCATGAATAATTTGCTTGTTCTCTGCCAACATTTGCTTTGCAGCATTTCTAAATAATTTCGATTCATTGGTTAAATGTAGCTTTACTTCAGAAGTAATATTGGAAACAGAAACCTTTAGTCTTTTTACCGCATCTTTAACGGGCACCGAAAAATTGTGAAAAGCTTGAATAAGAAAGTCACCTAATTCGGTAGGTGTAATTGCATTTCTAAACGCGACCATTTCTGCGACAGTGAGATTGGTTGAGTGTCCTATGCCTGTGAGAATGGGCAACGGGAAAGAAGCTATGTTTTTGCAAAGTTCATAGTTGTTGTAACAAGACAGTCCAACTTCGCCACCACCACCACGAACAATTACCACCATATCGAAATGATTTTTTACTCGTTTTATTCGTTCCAACTGAGTGCTGATAGAATCAGAAGCGTTGTCCCCTTGAAGCAATGCGGGGAAGAGCATAGTAAAGAATTGATACCCCCAAGAATTGTTCTCAATGACCTGCATAAAATCAGAAAGACCTTTACTTGATTCGGCAGAAATTACCGCAATTCTTTTGGGGAGAATAGGGAAATCAAGTTGTTGATTCCGATTAATTAACCCTTCTTTTTGCAAGCGTTTTAATGTTTCTTGTCGTTCTTTTTGTAATTCTCCTAAAGAATAATTAGGGTCAACATCAATGATATTGAGAGAAAGTCCAAAGGTTTCACTGTACGTTATTTTAACCAATAAAAGAAGCGTCATGTCATCTTTCAAAGGTTCTTTTACTGTTTGAATGAACCGTTTATTGATTCGGTCGAAATTCGTTTGCCAAATCATTCCCCTGATTTCTGCAACAATTCTACCGTCTTGTTTTTCGAGTAATTCTGGGTAGCAATGCCCCTTTTTTGAAAGGTTCAGCTTGTGCATTTCTGCTTTCACCCAATAAGTAGAA
>JAJRQP010000066.1 GCA_024280195.1 Bacteroidota bacterium
CAAGGAGCGAGTGAATATAGATGGATGTTGATTTTCAATCGATTAAGTTTTAGGGAGCACAGAGAATGTAATTTATGTATAGAATTAGCGAATTTATTATTACATTCACAAACTCAAAAAAAGAAGATTATGAGCCAAGAAGCTAGTGTTTCAAAAGAAGATACATTATTCGGACACCCAAAAGGTCTATATGTGCTGTTCTTGACTGAAATGTGGGAACGTTTTTCATATTATGGAATGCGCGCAATTTTAGTAATCTATATGATGGCAACTTTTACCAATGAAAATGGAGCAGGATTAGGTTGGACAGAAAAGGAATCTTTACAGCTCTATGGTTGGTATGTAATGTTAGTGTATGTTATATCAATTCCAGGTGGAATTTTAGCAGATAAAGTCTTAGGACAAAAAAAGACAGTGATGTTAGGAGCAAGTATTTTAGTTTTAGGTCACGGTACTTTGGCTATTGAAGAAACTTGGGCTTTTTTCACAGGATTAGGCTTAATTATTTTAGGAGTTGGTTGTTTAAAGCCAAATATTTCTACAATGGTGGGAGGTCTGTATAAGCAAGGAGATATCAGAAGAGATAAAGGGTTTAGTATTTTTTACATAGGTATTAACTTAGGTTCTTTATTGGCAACAACATTCATAGGTCTTGTAGTCGCTAAATGGGGATGGCATGCAGGTTTTGGTATGGCAGGAATTGCGATGTTACTTGGTTTGATTGTTTACATTTTTGGACAGAAATATTTAACTGAAGTAGGAAATAAGCCTGTTAAACAAGATGTTAAAGATGGTTCATCATTGTTAGAATTATACAAGGAATTATTTAGATCTCCTTTACAATTAGGTATTGTTATTGTGATGCTAGCCCTTTCAATTTATGCTGGATTTACATTTGAAGGAATTGATCATTGGGGGTATGGAGCACTATTTATATTCATTTCTTTAGTTACAGGGTTAATGATGATGATATACAAAACTTTAGAAAGTGTTATCATGAAGGATAGATTTCTAGTTCTACTCTTATCTTTTTTAATTGTCATTGTATTTTGGGGAGCTTTTGAACAGGCTGGAGGTTTAATGAGTATTTATACAGAGGTAAAAACGGACAGAATACTTTTCGGTTATGAAATACCAACTCCAATGTTCCAAGGATTAAATGCAGGTTTTATATTATTACTTGCTGTTTGGATTGCAAATATTTGGGCTAAACGTAAATTAAAAGGTAAAGAAGCTTCAGCACTTTTTAAAATGGCTGTAGGAACCATTATCATGGGGTTAGGCTTTGTTTTCATGATTTTTGCTGTGAGAGATTACGATGCTTACGGAAAATCATCAATGATTTGGTTAATTTTAGCTTATCTATTTCATACGATTGGAGAATTAAGTTCTTCTCCAGTTTCGTTATCATTCATTACTAAACTGGCTCCAGTTAAATACGCATCGTTAATGATGGGGGTTTATTTTGCTGCAACAGGCTTAGGAGGGAAGGTCGCTGGTATTCTAGGAGAGAAGTCTTCAGAATTTGGTGAATACGCTATATTTACAGGGATTACAATTTTCACAGTTGTATTTGGAATTCTTGTTATAGCTCTTTTGAAGCCACTAAAAAGATTAACGCACGGAGCAGAGGACGAAACAGAATTAGAAGGTTCTAATGAAGCAGAAGGATTCGAAATCATAGATCAATTATAATATCATAACCAGAAAATAAATTAAAAATGTCAAATCAAGTAGCAGAAAAAACAAACTTTTTTGATTCTCAAGTACTAGGACACCCATCTGGACTTTTCGTTCTTTTCTTTACTGAAATGTGGGAACGTTTTTCATTTTATGGAATGCGTGTTCTATTAGTGAACTTTCTTACTATGGCTGTAATAGGCTTTAATCCAGGTTGGGAATGGTCTGCAGAAAATGCAACAGCTCTTTTTGGCACCTACGCAGGTCTTCTATACTTAACACCAATTTTAGGTGGAATTATTGCTGATAAGTTAATAGGTTACCGTTGGGCAGTGGTTGTTGGTGCATTGATAATGACTGCAGGTCATGCATCTATGGCATTTGAAACAGAATTCTCTTTGTATTTCGGATTGGCTTTATTGGTAATCGGAACAGGTTTCTTTAAGCCAACAATGACTTCTATTATTTCTGAAATGTATAAAGATACACCTAAAAAGAAAGATGGTGCTTATACAATTTTCTACATGGGAGTGAATGCAGGAGCATTTTTCGGAATGATGCTTTGTGGTTATTTAGCAGAAAAAATAGGTTGGTCTTATGGCTTTGGTCTTGCAGGTGTCTTTATGTTATTAGGAACACTTCAGTTTTGGTTATCTAAACCTTTATTTGGGAATATCGGAGCTGTTCCATCAAAATTAGAAGCTGCAAAACCACACGAAGTAGAAGCGATTCAAGAACCTTCAGGTGAAATTGATGATTTATTAGATACTGATGTTCATAAGGATGGTGCTAAAGTAGTGGAAGCGAAAGCCAACCCTTTTACCATGATGGATAAAATATTAATTGTGATTACTGCAGTTATTGGATTTATGTATTTAATCAACGATCCTATGTCAAGGATTGCTGGAGTTAACTTATTTCCATTTTCTGTTGCAGGTTTAGCAGGTCAGTATGTTTCTATTTTTATTGGATTGGCATTGTTCTTATTCTTAGTCATTTCAAGAGTTGGACGATACGATAGAATCACGAGAGATAGAATGATTGCATTCGTTATATTTGCTTTCTTTACTGTATTCTTTTGGTTGTCATTCGAACAAGGTGCAACTTCTTTAGTCTTGTTTGCTAGAGATTCAGTTGACCGTGTAATGACAGGGAATGCTGCAACTATTTATAACATTGTCAATGCATTATTGACTATTGTTCCATTGGTATTTATTTCTTGGGTATTGATTCTTTTATGGAAAAGAACCTACAAAGTGATTCCTGGATCTAACATTGTTTTGGTTATCTGCTTCGCAGGTATGTGGGCAATAGTTGGTTGGATGTTGAATAGAGATTTTAATACGGTTTCTTACGCAGTAGAATATTCAGCTATTCAAGGGGAACCTATGTTAGATGAAAAATCAGGAGAGCAATTAAGTGAGGAAGGTAAATTACTTTTCGTCCAAACTCCCATTACAGAAGATATGGAAGTTCCTAGTGATGCAATTATTACAACACAGGTTACGAATATTGGAGAACCTATTGAACTGAACGTAAATCAAGAGGTGAGTATTATTACGATGAACAATGAACACACTGTTTATGGATACTTAAATAGCGAAGCAGCTGAAAGAGCAAGGAAAAATGGTACTGAACAACAATTGGATAATGGCATCATCCGAGCAAAGGTGAAACAAGTCAATGAAAACGAAGTTACCATTACCGTTTCTTGGTTTAGTATATTAAATTCATTCTTTATTATTGCATTTGCATCTATCTTTTCTAAGATTTGGGAATCTAAGTACAACCCTTCAGTAACAGGTAAGTATGCTTTAGGTTTAATCATAATGGCAGCTGGATTTGGATTGTTAGCATATGGATCTTACGGTGTTCAAGAAGGAGTTAAAGTAAGTATGATCTGGTTAGTTCTTGCCTATTTATTTCATACATTGGGAGAATTATGTATTTCTCCAGTTGGATTGTCTTACGTGAGTAAACTCGTGCCTGGGAGAATGATTGCATTTATGTTTGGTATGTGGTACTTGGCCATTGCAATTGGAAATAAATTAGCTGCTGTTTTAGGTGGTCAAATTGATGCAATTACTGAGGAATATTCTTTATCAACTTTCTTTTTAATTTTCACAATCGTGCCATTGGTCGCAGGATTATTAATCTTAGCATTGACACCACTTATTAAA
>JAJRQP010000067.1 GCA_024280195.1 Bacteroidota bacterium
AACAAAGCTTCGTCCAATGATATTGAAAGACATAGCTGAGATTGTAAGCCTAGATATATCTACGATATCACGTGTTGCAAATAGTAAGCATGTGCAAACAGAACAAGGAATCATCTCCTTAAAATATTTCTTTTCAGAATCACTTTCTACAAGTTCAGGTGAAGAAGTGTCAACGCGAGAAGTGAAGAAAATTCTTTCGGATGCTGTTGATAACGAACCAAAACGAAAGCCGTTGACAGATGAGAAGTTAGCGATTCTCTTAAAAGAAAAAGGATACAATATTGCTCGAAGAACAGTTGCGAAATACAGAGAACAATTGAATATTCCCGTTGCTCGATTGAGAAAAGAATTATAATGCACAATTTCGCACAAGCAATTTCATGGATTTTTAATCCATTACTCATGCCGATTTATGGACTGTTATTGGTGATGTATATTCCATCAGATCATTTAACGTATAATCCCTATTGCATGTACTACCTACCGGTAGAAAACAAGATATCAATTGTCTATATATTTCTACTGTTTGGTTTTGCTGCCCCTGGCTTATCTTTTTATTTATTACAGAGAAGAAATATTATTCAATCTATAGAAATGGATAGTCGCAAAGAAAGAACAATACCAATTGTTATCATGTTTGCATATTGTTTAATGTTATATATATTATTATTGTATCTCTCGAAAGGTTCAACATTATTACCTAAATATCTTTACGCTTTACCTCTTTCCGGAGTGCTGGTTACGTTTGTGTTTTTCTTTCTAAATCGTTGGAAGAAAATTAGTATCCATAGTGCAGCATCAGGAATACTAGTAGGATTTATTTTAGCTTACATTATAGGTCATGTAGAATTCAAATTAATTATGTTAGCAATAGCTATTGTTATTTCTGGATTAGTTATGTCTGCACGATTGTTTTTAGAAAAGCATACACTAACAGAAACAATTATTGGTTGGGTAATAGGTGCTTTTATTACTTTTTCTGTTAATTATTTTTACTTTTACTAACCAAAGGCAAGATTTTTGAAATTAAACCCAATAAATTAAGAATTATGAAAAAATCATCAATACTATTAATGTTTCTATCACTTGCAATTGTATTTGCTTGTGGTACATCAAAGAATAAAGGCGCAAAAAAAGGGATTAACCTTTTTACATTACAACAAGATAAAGAATTTGGAGCACAAGTCGCTGCAGAAATTGATGGAAATTCAGCGCAATACCCATTGTTAGATTCTGTGCAGTACAAAGCAGCTTATGATTTTGTTTACAAAGTAAGAGATAAAATTTTAGCTTCTGGAAACGTTGTTCATAAAGATGATTTTAATTGGAGGTTGAGAATTATTCTTGATGACAGTACACTGAATGCATTCTGTACTCCTGGAGGTTACATTTATATCTATACAGGTATATTAAAGTTTCTAGATACTGAAGATCAATTTGCAGGTGTTTTAGGTCACGAGATCGCACATGCTGATATGCGCCATTCAACTCGTCAAATGACTAGAATGTATGGGGTTCAAGTTCTTTTAGATGTGCTTGCAGGAGATAGAGCTGCACTAAAACAAGTAACGAGTGGTCTTTTAGGGTTGAAGTTTTCTAGAAAAGCAGAAGCTCAAGCTGATGAAATGTCTGTTAATTATTTATGCCCAACAGATTATAACGCTGATGGCGGCGCAGGGTTTTTTATTAAAATTCAAGCAATGGGAGGAGCTAGAACTCCTGAATTTTTAAGTACTCATCCTGACCCAGGAGACAGGGTAGAACATTTTCAAAATTTAGCAATCACAAATGGTTGCCAAGGGAGAAACAATTATGCTGCTGAATACAAAGCAATGATTGCAACGCTTCCCCAATAAAAGCAAATTTATTATTCAAACGCCAGTTTAGTACTGGCGTTTTTTTGTATATTGTAAGTTCAACCTTAGAAAAATGAAAACTAAAAGAACCTCTCTAAACGACATTGCAAAATCATTAGGAGTATCAAAAGCTACAGTGTCCTTTGTTTTAAACGATAAAGGAGATCAATTCAACATCAGTAAAAAGAAGCAAGAATTAATTCGTGCGAAAGCGAAAGAACTTTCTTATGTCCCGAATTTTTTCGCTAAAAGTTTACGCCAAGGTTCTACTAAAACAATTGGTTTAGTATTACCCGATATTTCTAACCCATTTTATGGTGAGTTGTGTAAAACAATTCAGCAAACACTTTTTGATGCTGGTTATAGTACATACATTATAAATTCCAACGACGATAAAGATCAAGAAACAACACTAATGCGTGGTTTGATTCAACGTTGTATTGATGGAATGATTATCGTTCCGAGTAATGATATTAAAGAAATTATCCCAGTTCTTCTGGAAACACATATACCTGTTGTTTTTACCGACAGACCAGGAGATGATTTGACAGATTTTATAGGAATTGATAATCAAAAAGAAGCAGAAAAGCTTGTCAATTCATTTAAGAATAAACCAAAGAAAATTACTGCTTTTGCTCCGGCAGAATTAGATGCAAATCTAAAACTACGAATAGACGAAATTCAGGAAGTGTGTAAAAAGATGAAAGTCGATTGTGAAGTAGTTACCTTGACTAAAAACCAGAAAGATTCAGACAAGAAAATCCAAGAGCAATTAAAGAAAGGTTCAGACGCATTTGTTTCACTGAATAGTCGAGTGATATTCAAAATCGTCTCTTCGCTACATACACTTCAAGCAAAAATCGGAACAGATGTGAAATTGATTTCTTTTGATGATCATGAAGCATTTGCTTATATGTCACCATCAATTTCAGCTATTCAACAGCCAATATCAGACATTGCTATTCAAGCAGCAAAGAGAATGGTAGAACGTTTAACGGATGATTCTTTACCGTTTGGTAAGCAAATAATATTGGATTGCGAATTTAAAGCGAGAGAATCGCATTAGAATTATAAACAGAAAAAATGAAAAGGGCATGAAATTATATTTCATGCCCTTTTTCTATGTTAGTAGTTTTCTAAATCAACTCAACTATTAAAGCATCATCAGTCTTAGTTACTTTTGTAATTCCATGTTTCCCTAATCCTTTAATGCCTTTATCCCATTGCTTACCACTCAAACCTGCTTGTGACTTGAGCTCTGACAACTCCATTGATTTTTCTTTGGAAAGAATGTCAAAGATGATTTTCTCATTCTCCGTTAAATCTGGACCTTGCTTTCCAAAAACCTCTGGTTTCATTTGAGGAAAGAATAATACCTCTTGAATGGACGGGTTATTCGTTAAAAACATAATCAATCTGTCCATTCCAATTCCCATCCCACTGGTTGGGGGCATTCCATATTCTAGCGAACGCAAGAAATCTTGA
>JAJRQP010000068.1 GCA_024280195.1 Bacteroidota bacterium
TGAATTCTTCAAATATAGCTTCAACGTTCATTAACTTAATTTTTCTAGCGCTACTTTTACTCTACGCATCGCTTCCGTTAAGGTTTCCTCAGAGGCAGCATAAGATATCCTAAGGCATTTTGGGTCACCAAAAGCTTCTCCAGTAACAAGCGCTACATTTGCTTCATTCAGAAGATACATTGCTAGTTCATTTGAACCATGAATTACCTTTCCGTTATATGCTTTACCGAAGAAAGCAGACACATCAGGAAAAACATAGAACGCACCTTCTGGGACGTTTGTTATCACCCCCTCAATTTCTGATAAAGCCGAAAGAACCAATTTTCTTCGACTTTCAAATGCCGTTATCATATCTTTTAATCCAGCAGGATCAGCCTTCAATGCAGCGATTGTCGCTTTCTGTGAAATAGATGAAGGTGCCGAAGTAAACTGACCTTGAACTTTAGAACAAGCACTTGCAATTTGCTTACTTGCGCCAATGTATCCTAATCTCCATCCCGTCATTGCCCACGCTTTGGAGACACCATTGATGGTTACAATTTGTTCATACACATCTTCAAATTGGGCAAGACTATTGTGCTTAGAAGTAAAATTAATATGCTCATAAATTTCATCCGAAATTACCACTAATTGTGGATACTTTTTAATTACATCTGCTAAGCTTCTCAATTCTTCTTGACTATAAACAGAACCTGTTGGATTACAAGGAGTCGAGAAAATCATCATCTTTGTTTTAGGCGTAATTGCCTCTTCCAACTGTTCTGCAGTAATTTTAAAATCATTTTCTATTCCTGCATTTACAATCACAGGTGTGCCTTCTGATACTTTTACAATCTCAATATAAGAAACCCAAAATGGTGCAGGGATAATTACTTCATCTCCTTTGTTAACTATACTTAAAACAACATTTGCAATCGATTGTTTTGCACCAGTAGAAGCAACAATTTGATCGGGAGAGTAATTTAAACCATTATCTCGTTTAAATTTCAGAGAAATTGCTTCACGCAAATCTTCATATCCGGGAACAGGAGTGTACTTTGTGAAATCATTATCCATTGCCTCTTTAGCAGCATCCTTAATAAATTCGGGGGTGTTAAAATCGGGTTCACCAAGACTTAATGAAATAATGTCTTTACCTGCGGCTTTCAATTCTCTACTTTTTCGAGACATTGCAATGGTTGCAGACTCTTCCATTGCGTTTAAGCGATTTGATAATTCAATCATATTAATACGTGAAGTGTTTGTACAACAAAATTACAATAAAGTACTTAAGACAAAGCAAAAAGTTGTTGAAAAAAATTGTGGATAAAATTCAACCGTCAATCTCTTCTTCACTCATAAAAGAAGTATTTTTGAGTTAATTATGGAAGAAACAAAGTTAGTTGACATAGAAAAGTTAATCGCGAGCAAGAACAAAAAATTGCTTAAATGGATGCCTAGTTTCTTAGTGCGTTACCTGAAGAAAATTCTACATCAAGACGAAGTCAATGGTTTTATATCAAGAAACTAGAACAATAAAGGGATTGACTGGTGTACAGCTGGAGTAGAGTTTATGGAAATGACTTTTGAGGTTAAAAACATTGAGAAAATTCCAAAAGAAGGGAAAATTGTTTTAGCCATGAATCACCCCCTTGGAGGAATGGACGCAATAGTCCTAGTTGATGCGCTAAAAGACCATCGGAAAGATTTAAAATTCATCGTTAATGATTTATTGATGAATATTGAAAGCATGGAGGACATGTTTGTAGGAGTCGATAAGTTTAAAAAAACAGGAGACTCTATCAGGACAAAGATTAAGAAACTTTTCCAATCGGAAAGCGCTGTTTGTATTTTTCCTGCAGGTTTGGTTAGTAGAGAGACCAAAGGAGAAGTCAAAGATTTGGTTTGGAAAAAGACATTTGTGACATATTCAAAAGATTATGATAGAACAATTATCCCAATATATATTGAAGGAAAACTTTCTCCATTCTTCTATCGTTTATCGCGCATTCGAAAATTTTTCGGAATCAAAATGAACATTGAAATGCTTTATCTTTCTAATGAGTTATTTAAGCAAAAAGGGAAGCATATCACTTTTATCGTAGGCGATCCAATCGAAAAAGAGTATCTTTTTAGCACCGAAGATGATCGGATTCTATCTGCAGGGATAAAGAACAAAGCATATGCACTTCGAAAACAATTGTAAAATGGAAAATATTATAAACCCAATTGACAGACAATTATTACTAAAAGAATTGAATTCCAATCGATTTCTAAGAACTACACGTAAAGGAGGTAATGAAATTTATGCAATAAACCATCATAATTCACCCAACGTAATGCGAGAAATTGGACGTTTACGTGAAGTTACCTTCAGAGCTTCGGGTGGTGGAACTGGTTTGTCAATTGACATAGATGAATTTGACACTTCAGAAAATTGCTATCAGCAATTAATTGTATGGTCACCTGAAGAGAAAGAAATTATTGGAGGTTATCGTTATATCCTATGCAAGGATGCAATTTTGGAAGACGAAATTCAACTTTCTACTGCACATTATTTTGATTTTTCAGAAAGATTTATCACAGAGTACCTACCAAAAACCATTGAATTAGGAAGGTCTTGGGTGCAACCTAATTACCAACCATCTGTTAACCCACGAAAAGGATTGTTTGCTTTGGATAATATTTGGGATGGACTTGGTGCTGTTATAAAGTACAATCCTTCCATTGAGTTTTTCTTTGGCAAGGTCACTATGTATCCGAATTACAATGTTGAAACACGAGATTTTCTCCTTCATTTTATGCATCATTTTTTTCCAGACAAGGAGAATTTAATTCAGCCTCATCAGCCTTTACAACAATTTTATGATGAGAAAGAATTTGATAAAATTCTCAAAGATTTAGATTTCAAAGAAGGATTTAAAATATTAAACGCGTTCGCGAAAGAAAGAAATGAATTTGTACCACCTTTAGTTAACATCTATATGAACCTTTCCTCATCCATGAAGACATTTGGAACAGCAATTAATTCTGAATTTGGCAATGTTGAGGAAACAGGCATACTGGTTTCTCTCACAGATATATATGAAGAGAAGAAAGAAAGGTATATGACTTTCATATAAAATCTACCCCCTAAAACTCAAAGTACAACATTGAGTAGCTGAATCATCCAAAAAGAAATAGCTATTCCACATAGTTTATGTACTTTTGCGCCCTTATGAAAAAAATATTCAACCTTTTCGATTTAAAACAGAAAGTCAATTACAAGAATGAGATCCTTTCGGGGATCACTGTTGCATTAGCACTTGTTCCTGAAGCAATTGCCTTTGCTATTATTGCGGGGCTTTCTCCATTAACTGGGCTATATGCAGCATTTTCTATCGGATTGATTACTTCCATACTTGGCGGTCGTCCAGGGATGATTTCAGGTGCAACCGGTGCAATTGCTGTTATTTATGTTGGAATGATTGCCGTATTGAAAGAAACAATTCCAGGGATTTCTATTGATGAAATAACACAATATGTTTTTGCGACGGTTGTTCTTGCAGGTATTATTCAAATAATTGTTGGACTTTTAAGACTTGGTAAATTTATTCGCTTAGTTCCCCATCCTGTAATGTTTGGTTTTGTTAATGGGTTAGCTATTGTAATTTTTATGGCTCAATTCGATTCTTTTAAAATGGATGGGAATTGGATTTCTGGTATGGACATGTATTTAATGCTTGGTTTAGTTGCTTTAACGATGCTTATCATCTGGGGATTACCAAAGCTCACCAAAGCAGTACCTTCTTCCTTGGTCGCTATTATCGTTGTTTCAGCGATTACAATTTTCGGGGGAATTGAAACAAAAACAGTCGTTGACACACTTGTTGGAGAAGTAAAATCATTACAAGGTGGCTTTCCTCCATTTAACATTCCTCACATTCCATTTAATTGGGAGACATTTGCATTCATTTTTCCTTACTCGTTAATTGTAGCGGGAGTTGGATTGATTGAGTCCTTATTGACATTGAATTTAATTGATGAAATCACACAAACAAGAGGTCGAAGTAATAAAGAGTGCGTTGCCCAAGGAACTGCTAATGTTGTCACAGGATTCTTTTCAGGAATGGGAGGTTGCGCAATGATTGGTCAAAGTTTGATTAACATATCTTCTGGTGCAAGAGCAAGACTTTCTGGAATTGTAGCATCAGTTGGATTACTTTCTTTCATTATGTGGGGAGCACCTGTCATAGAACAATTACCTATGGCTGCATTAGTTGGTGTAATGTTCATGGTAGCAATCGGAACCTTTGAATGGGCAAGTTTAAAAGTGTTTGGAAAAATGCCAATTACAGACGTCATCGTCATGGTTGTTGTGACCTTAATAACAGTATTCTTACACAATCTTGCTTTAGCGGTTTTAATTGGCGTTATTATTTCTGCGTTAGCTTATGCTTGGGAAAATGCAAAACGTATTCGAGCGAGAAAATACATCGATGATAATGGTTCTAAACACTACGAAATTTACGGACCACTATTCTTTGGTTCTATTGCTGTGTTTAATGAAAAGTTTGACGTCCTAAACGACCCTGAGGATGTAATTATTGATTTTTCAGAAAGTAAAATTGTCGATATGTCGGCGATTGAAGCATTGAACAGTTTGACAGAAAGATATTTGAAAGCAGGAAAAAAAATCCATCTACGTCACCTGAGTGCCGACTGCCAAGATTTATTAAAGAATGCAGATAAAATCATTGAAGTCAATGTTTTTGAAGACCCAACTTATCACATTGTTGCGGATAAAGTTTAGAGAGGACGCTTTCTTATTGGGAAATGAGAAATGCAGCTGGATTGATTCTTCTCACTATCCGATGTTAGATAAAAATGGAAAAGCAGTATTTAATAAAAAGGAGATAAGACCTTCCAAATATTACTTTCAATTTGGCTTAATGGAAGGTTGGTACAATTAATTTGAAATAAAAATTTTACCCCTAAATAAGATACCATTATAAATTATGGTATAAAAATATACTCCTTGAGTAAGGCTAACAACTGAAAGTTGATTAGAGTTTGAACTGCTTGCTACAAGCTCACCTATTGTATTATACAATTTAATACTTTCTGTATCGTCATTTAACTTAACTTGCACATAATTGCCCTCTTGAAAAAGGATCAAATATTCCTCATCCAATGATTCCTTAATACTTAGAATGTTGCTCACTTTCCAAGTTTCTCCAACTCGATTTGTTAATGTTACTCCTGTTGTTAAATAAAATGAATTTGTAGAGCAAAATGCCATGACACCTTTTCTAGGGAATGATGGGAGATTATTCAATAAAGAAACATTTTGATTCTGTATTTCTATTCGTTCTAATGTATTGATTAATTCTCCGTTAGAGGAATACCCTCCATATACGAAAACCGTATCTCCCAATTGACAATAGCCTGGGTAAGTTCTTTCCGACAAATTTAATGCATTATTTAAAGTCCAATTGTCATTTGATTTATCGTATGTGTAAAATTGAGTATTATATACTGAATTAGAATCTAGACCCAATCCTATGTATCCAGAAGTAGCATTTGAAAATGCCATTCCTCTCCATAGGCCTGCAGATGGCAAATTCATTTTTTTATCCCATAAGAAGGTGGAAAAATTGTAACTCCAAACTTCATTAAGTATTCTACCACTTGTTGTCTTTCCTCCAATAATAAAAAGCTCATCTTCTAATACAAAAGAAGATGAACCTGCCCTTCCAGAGTCAGGTAATGCTGCTAATTCTATCCAATTGTTCGTTTGAGAATTATACTTCCACAAGTCGTTGAGTGATCCACCAGAGTTGCTTCCTCCAAATAGATAACCTTGATTATTATATGTTACGGCTGATGCATATTGTCTCTCTTCTCCAACAGGCAAACCTTGTACAGATGTCCAAGTATCAGTCACCATATCAAACATGTAAAAATCCTTAGTTACATTAAATCCTTCATCCAGACCTGTCCCACAGAATGCACGACTGTTGATAACAAATGACACTCCATCATCTCTTTTTGTACCCAGAAAATCCGATAGTTGCAACCAATTCTGCGAGGTAGAGGAAAAAGATAAAGTAATCATCAATAAAGTCCAAAGTCTCATATCCATATAAACACTTTTTGTCTTCATATATTGTCTCCTCCAAATAAATATTGACAATTAGCTAAGGTAGTTTTCATTTCCTATTCTTACCCTTTCGAGAATTTAGCAAAATCTTTTGCAAAGTAGGTCAATATACCATCTGCGCCTGCTCTTCTGATACTTAACAACATTTCAGCCATAGAAGATTCATAATCCAACCAACCATTAGCACTAGCAGCATAAATCATTGCACATTCTCCACTTACATTATATGCTGTAATCGGAATATCAAAATTCTCTTTCAATAAATGAATGATATCTAAATAACAAGTCGCTGGTTTTACCATCATCATATCCGCTCCTTCTTGATAATCTAATTCGGCTTCAATCAATGCTTCTTGCTTATTTGCAGGATTCATTTGATATGACTTTTTATCCCCACTTTTAGGAGCAGAATCTAACGCATCTCTAAACGGCCCATAAAAAGCACTTGCATATTTTGCTGTATAAGACATGATGCTCGTTTGCGTAAAACCTTCTTGATCCAAAGTATCACGTAAATAACCAATTCTTCCATCCATCATATCAGAAGGCCCAAGAATGTCTATTCCTGCTTGTGCTTGCGCAATTGACATTTTAGCAAGAATAGGAAGAGTTTCATCGTTTAAAACAGCACCATTTCTCACCAAACCGTCATGACCATCAGAAGAATACGGATCCATTGCAACATCACTCATCAAAGAAATGTGAGGGAAATTTTCTTTTATTTTTCGGATTGCCTCCAAGTAAAAATTGTCACTCGCATAACTATAAGATGCAACAGTGTCTTTTAACCTTTCTTCCACCGCAGGAAAGAGAACAAACTTATCTATTCCTAATTTGATGCATTCCTCCATTTCTGGCAAGAGTGTATCTAATGACCATCTATAATTAGAAGGAAGTGATTTAATCTCTTTTTTTACACCTTGTCCATCTTCAATAAATAGAGGGTATATTAAATTTGCAGAGGTCAATTGAGTCTCCTCTACCATCGATCGAATTGCGATAGAACTTCTATTTCTTCTTGGTCTTCTTCTCATTGTTAAAAAATATATGAAACAAATTTAATAAATCAATGTGAAGATAAAGAGAAATAATTATATTTACCTATCTAAAGAAAACACTATTATATGAAAAAATCTGGAATTCAACTTTTCCTAGCGATATCAGTAGGAAGTATGTGCCTCACATCTTGTGAGAATGATGCTCCAATTGAAGACAATGTAATTGACAAAGAAGTTTTTGACCCAAACAGTTCTCTTAACACTGTTTTTGACGGAAAAATTTTCAGTGTCCCTTCACCTGTGCAAACAGCCTACCTAATTAAGGACCTTAATTTAGAGTTTGATGCAAGCTTAGGAAACAACGTAGATTTAGCAAGTGACTATGTTACAGAATATCAGCAATCTTTAAACTTAGGAGTTTATGGAGCCGACTTAGGTTACTCTGCTTTGTACGATCAAAAAAACACTACGTTAAAATATTTAGCTGCTGTTCAGAACTTAACAAGTCAACTCGGTTTGGATGCAGCTTTTAATGATAATTTTCTAGAGAATTTTGAAACGAATTCAGAGGATGATCAAAAAATGATTCTTTTAATGTCAGAAGCTTTTAAGCAAGCTGATAATTTCTTAAAGAATGGAGATAGAAAAGCAACTTCAGCTTGGATACTAACAGGAGGTTGGATTGAGTCTCTTCATTTTGCTTGTCAACTGAATGCAAAACATCCAAGCGAGGACATAAAGCAACGAATTGGTGAACAGAAACAAACTATCGGTTCTATCGTTGACATTTTAACGGAGTACAATAATGAAGGAATGAATGACCAGTTGATTGCTGACATTAAAGACTTAAAAAATTCTTTTGATAAGGTAGTGATGAA
>JAJRQP010000069.1 GCA_024280195.1 Bacteroidota bacterium
AGATGGAGAAAAAATAAAAGTCCTCGATTTAAAATTAAAAGACGATGCCAAAAAAGGATATTTCGGTCGGATTTCTGGGGCAACTGACTTTGGATTAACTCCTTTCGATGGTGTCATCGGAACGAACCCGTTCTTCGAAGGAGAGTTGTTATTGAATAAATTTGACGGTAACCAAAAGATTTCTGTTTTTGCATTGGGGTCTAACACACCAACATCGAATTTCTCTCGTGGGGACATGAGTAAATTTGGTCTAGAAAATGAAGAGGGTGCAGGTCGTAGATTTTGGGAGGATGGTACTCAAAATACAAGCGGTATTCCTCAAACACTTCGTGCAGGAATTTATTACAGTGATAAGTTTGGAAAGAACAAAAACATCAAGCTGAACACGAATTATTCTTATTACAACACTCAATTAGAGTCTATTTCTGCAAGTAGCTCAGAATATTATTTGAGAGATACTACTTATTATACCAATGATTCGCTACGTAACTTTAATCGAAATGAATCTCATCGATTTAATGTTCGTTTCATTGCTCCTTTAGACTCTCTCACAACAATAGAGCTAAAGCCGTCCGTCCGATTTGATATTGGTTCTACGGAAGATTTAAAACAAAATGATTTCATTAATCAGACAGGTTTTCAATCTTTACGCACAGTTATACAAAATGACAATGATTCTAAAGGTATTCAAGTCAACGCGATGGCTAAAGTGGACAGAAAGTTTAGAAAGAAAAAAAGAGAACTTGAATTGAGATATGATTTGAAATACACAAAGAATGAAACGGATGGTTTTCTAAACTCAAAAACATCTTACATCGTTGTTGGGGTTGATACGATTATCGACCAACAAAAAACAAATGATAATAATTTGACGAGTCACTTTGCAACAGCAACCTACATTGAGCCTCTTTCTAAAAAATGGAGAATTGAACTTCAATACATGTTCGAATATGGTAAAAGCAATCAAGATAAAGAAACCTTTGATGGTTCTAATGGTATTTACACATCTTACCGTGCAGATTTGTCAAACATCTTCGATAATACTCGACAACAACATCGTGGTGGCTTACGCTTTTTGTACAACACTAAAAAACATACATTAAAATTTGGTGCTCGTTTAAGAAACATCGATATTTTAAATGTAAATGAAATTACAAGTGCAGAAGTTCATCAAAACATCACTAATATTCTTCCTCGAATTAGTTACCAGTTTAAACCGACAATGAGTAAGCGTTTATCAATCAATTACCAAACCTCATCAAGTCAACCTTCAATAACTGATTTAGCACCTGTGCCTGACAACACTAATCCAAACAGAATTCAGGAAGGAAATCCAGATTTACGTCCAAACTACGTACATTCATTAAGTCTGAATTTCAACACATGGAAAGCAATGACTGGTCGATATATCTGGTCTGGTGCATTCTTCAATTTAACAGATGATGCATTTGCAACATCTACAGATTATGATCAGTTTGGTCGTACAATTTCCAAAACAGTAAATGTAGATGGGAACTTAAATGCGACACTATTCGCTGGTGGTGGTTACCCAATCTTAAATCGTAAAATTTCATTTCGTCCAAGTGTGAATGGTAGTTTTAATCGCTATTCAAATTTTATCTCTGGACAAAAGAATATTACAGACAACTTATCTCTTGGTGGAAGTTTCGATATTGATTTTGACTTTGATTCACTTGTTTTTGATATTGGGGTAAGTACAAGTTACACAAACCCAAAAAGTTCATTAAGTTCTGTTTCAAACACGCCGTTTACCAGCACAGAATTTTATGGTGGTTTTACTTGGCGATTACCTCATGGGTTTACTATTGGTTCTGACGCAAATTATACCATGAACAGACAGCAAGGTGATGGTCTTTTCGATATTGATTTCTTTGTTTGGAACGCAGAGATTAGTAAATCATTCTTAAAAACAAACAATTTAGTTGTTGCGATTATTGGAAAAGATTTACTCAATCAGAATGTAAACGCTCAGAGACAAGTCAATGGGAATGTCGTTACGAATTACAGGACAACAATTATTTCTCGTTATTTTTTACTAAAAGTAACGTTGAGGTTTAACAATAGAAAAACAAAAGAGGAGGATTTCAATGGATGGCATTAGAAAATATATCGTTTTTATCGGAGTAATTTTATTTAGTTCGATTTCACTTGGACAAATTACCCAAGGGAAAATAATTTTTGAACGAAAAACAAATTTGAAAAAGAAATTTGGTGATGACCAAAGAATGAAAGATTTCATCAACGATAAGAATAAAATTAAAGTGGATGTTTTCGAACTTATTTTCAATGATACAGCATCTGTTTTTCGTCCTGTAGAAAGTGAAGATACCGAGCAAGGATTTATGCAATACGTTACGAGTCACAATACGGTTTATCAAAATCTAAATTCAGAAGAAAATCTATTTGCATTTGATTTATGGGGAAGTACTGTTTACATGAAAACAAAAGCGCCTTCTCCACAGTGGAAAGTAACAGAAAGCAAACGTAAAATTGGAAAATATATGTGTCGCAAAGCTATTTGGCAGAAAGATGACACAACGAGAATTTACGCTTGGTTTTCAGTCGATGTTGTTCCTTCTATTGGCCCTGAAGGGTTCAACGGTTTGCCTGGAGCTATTCTTGGACTTGCTACAGAAGACGGTGGAATCATTTACTTTGCGAAAGAAATAATCATTGAAGAAATAAACGAAGAAGTTTTAGAATACGACACGAAGAAAGAGAAAATTTATACTTTAGATGGTCTTCGTGAAGAGCTTACAAAACGTTTCGCAGGTCGCTCTTGGGGACAACGATTATTATTGGATATGTTTCGCTGGTTTTAAAGAAGCTATAATTCTTACTTCTTAATGTCCGTAATTTCAATTTTATCTTCGTATTCGTGATACAGTAAACAAACAGGTTGGTCAATTAATCCAAAACATTCTGTTAATACATCATATTGAACTTTAACCTTATCACCTGTAGCATACGAACTAAGAATTTCATCATTACAAACGTAATGGTCCTTTCCGTCTTTCTTCAAGTAAACACCAGAGCAATCACGAACAACCTCCATTTTCTGAGTTTTCTTATCACAAGAAATGGTTAAGAAGAATAAAAAGGTCAATGTAAGCAATAAAATATTTTTCATCTTAAAAATTATTCGTTTTCGGCAACAACTTCTTTTACTTCAGGTAAGTGCTGTTTCAATAAAGACTCAATTCCTCCTTTTAAAGTTGCAGTACTCGAAGGACATCCTGCGCAAGAACCTTTTAGCAAAACGGTTACCACTCCATTATCATAACCTCTAAAATCAATCGCCCCTCCATCGTTTGCAACGGCAGGCTCAACGTATTCTTTCAATAAATCTTTTATGGCCTGATCATATTCAGATGGTGCATACACTTTTTGAGGTTGATCCGATTTTTCATTCGAAACAGGAGGTAATTTTGAAGGCATAGCAATGAGGACGTCTTTTCCATCAGCAATCCATTCCTTGATAAACTCTCTCAATTCCATCGTGATAAAATCCCAAGAAAGATTATCCGTTTTTGTAATTGTAATAAAATTTGAAGCGATGAAAACACCTTGCACAAAAGGTAGATTAAACAATTCTTCCGCTAAAGGCGAAAAACCTTTTGCCTCTGCTTTCGAATTAAACTCCACAGAGTCCCCTGTCCCTAACAAGTGTTTATTTGAAACAAATTTCATTGTTGCAGGATTGGGTGTCATTTCTGTATATATCGTAACTGGAATTTTCATTTTATTTTTTTTTATTTTTTTTTTACAAAGTTAGTCAAAACAAAGGCATAAAAAAAACTCCTCTAAAAAGAGGAGTTTAAACTAAACAATATTTATAAATTTTTGAAGATTTTATAGAATTACTACGTACCCAAATACTTTATTACTTCAAAAATTAAACTTATTCAATATCAAATTATCACGAAGTGATTATTTATTTTACTACCCATACTAAAATTACTTATGAATTGAATAAGCATAAATACATTCCAAATGTACTGATTTATATGTAATCATCCAAAAGAATATTCATAATTGAGGGGGCAACACTCATTTTTTTATTTTAAATTGTATCGATGTAATTCTTATTCTCTAAACACCACTTAAAGAGAGAGTTACTCCCCCCTTTAATTTTTAGTTTTTTACATATCCTACTTCGGTAATTTTCTATTGATTTTTCAGTGGTAAATAACAATCCAGCAATTTCTTTAGAGGTTTTATTCTCTGCCACTAACTTCAATGTATTAAACTCAGACTTGGATAATGATTTTAATGCAGTACGTATTAAATCTGTTTTAGAATTAAATTCTTTACGATTCTCAAGATAAGGTTTAATCCTCTCACTTAAAAATGGAATCCCCACTTTCACGCTTTCGATACAATCTACAATCTCTAGGGAAGAATCTTCTTTCAATAGAAAACCAATCGCTCCATTATTAAAAGACTCATTAAAGAATAATTCATCATTATGCATGGTCAGAATAATAGGTTTAGTTGAAATCTCATTATCCTTAATAAAATGGAGAACATCTATACCTGACAATTCTGGCATATCAATGTCTATAATTGAAAGCATAAAAGAATCATGTTTTAACGTATCAATTGCTTCTTTTCCATTGTTTACCTCTGTAATTGTACAATCTTTATAATAATCTTCAATCAAAAAGCGTAATCCTTTTCTAAAGATAGGATGGTCATCTGCTAGTAAAATATTCATCATTTATTTTTAATTTTTATCACAGCCTTAAGACCTGTTTCTTGTTTTTCAAATTTAATCGTTCCATTTAACATTTTCAAACGAGAACGGATACTTCTTAAACCAATAGAGTTACTTTCTTGTATCAATTCTTCGTTCATTCCAATTCCATTATCTTGATAAACAATCGAATACCCACTATTACTCTTAAGAAATTCAACCTTCAATGAAGTAGCTTTAGAATGTTTGATTGTATTGGTCAATAACTCTTGAATAATACGGTAAATTCTAATTTCATGTGATTTCTCCAATTTCATTTGATCCAAAAGTTCTAAATCAGATGTCACCACCATTCCTGCAGATTTTGCAACTTCGGATAACATTTTATCGATGGATTTATGCAATCCAAGTCGTTTTAACTCTGGAGGAATCAAAGACCTTGAGATACTCCTAACATCCTCAAGCGTAGATGATAAATTCTCATTCAATTCATCAAGAGCAAGTGACTCTTCTAATTTTAAATTATTAAATTTATTTTTAA
>JAJRQP010000070.1 GCA_024280195.1 Bacteroidota bacterium
TACTCCAGCAATCAACAGGTCTTTACCTCTATTCTCTTCTAGGTTGTTTAACATTCCAACATTGCCATTGCAAAATGCATCTATTTCAATTTTAAAATCATCTAGCGGATGTCCTGAAATATAAATTCCAACAACTTCTTTCTCCTTGTTCAAGGCGTAAATATTCCCCCATTCTTCAGAATAAGGGATCACTGGAGGAGGTAATTCAGCTCCACTATCCTCCCCAAAAAGAGAAGCTTGATTTGAATTGACACTGTCTTGAAATCCTGCACCGAATTTCATAACATTCTCCATAAATGTTTTTCCACTTGTATCTTCTTGAAAATACTGCGCCCTGTGCACATTTTTAAAGGAATCGAATCCCCCTGCATACGCAAGACTTTCAAATGCTTTTTTGGTGCAAACTCTTAAGTTATTTCTTTTTGCAAAATCAAAGATATCTTTAAAATCTCCCTCATTTTCTCTAGCAGCAATAATTGCTTCAACTGGTCCTGCTCCTAGTCCTTTTACAGCTCCAAGACCAAAACGAATTGCTCCAGATTTATTAACGGTGAAATGATAATTTGATTCATTCACATCTGGACCTAAAACCTCCAATCCCATGCGCTTGCATTCTTCCATAAAGAAAGAAACCTGCTTAATATCATTCATGTTATTACTCAGTACAGATGCCATATATTCCGCAGGATAATTCGCTTTTAAATAGGCTGTTTGGTAAGCAATCCAAGCATAGCAAGTTGAATGAGATTTATTAAACGCATAAGATGCAAATGCTTCCCAATCCTTCCAGATTTTCTCCAGAGCAACTGTATCGTGACCGTTTTCTCCTCCCCGTTCAAGGAAGATTGGTTTCATTTTATCAAGTGTCGCCTTCTGCTTCTTACCCATCGCTTTACGAAGAGTATCTGCTTCACCTTTTGTAAATCCTGCTAAACTTTGAGACAATAGCATTACTTGCTCTTGGTAAACCGTAATTCCGTAGGTTTCTCCGAGGTACTCTTCACAAGCATCAACATCGTAAACAATTTCCTCTTCACCATGCTTCCTTTTAATGAAAGAAGGAATGTATTCTAAAGGACCAGGGCGATACAAGGCATTCATTGCAATTAAATCGGCAAAAACAGTCGGCTTTAATTCACGCATATACTTACGCATCCCGTCAGATTCATACTGAAATATACCTACAGTTTCTCCTCTTTGAAACAACTCATAAGTTGCTTCATCATCTATTGGAAAGGTGTCAGGGTCTAAATCTTCGTCCTTTGTTAATTTTACATTTGCAACAGCATGCTTAATGAGTGTTAAGGTTTTTAGCCCTAAGAAGTCCATTTTTAAAAGACCTGCATCCTCCGCTACAGAGTTATCAAACTGTGTACAGAACATCCCCGTATCTTTTGCTAAAGCAACCGGAACATAGTTGGTAATGTCATCTGGAGTAATAATTACTCCACAGGCATGTATCCCTGTGTTTCTAACCGAGCCTTCTAACTGAATTGCTTGCTTAACTACTTTTGACTGTAAGTCGTTTCCAGCAGCAATTGTTTTCAACTCATTCGCACGATTGATGTCATCTTGATTATTCTTTAACTTCTCTCTTAAATCTAGATCAGAAAGTCCAAAAATCTTGTTAAGCTTAATGTCTGGAACCAATTTTGCAATTCTATCAGCGTCAGACAGTGGTAAATCTAAAACCCTTGATACATCTCGTATTGAAGACTTTGCAGCCATTGTTCCATAGGTGATAATCTGCGCAACCTGATTGGACCCGTACTTTTCAATTACCCAATCGATAACCTTACCACGTCCTTCATCATCAAAATCAATATCGATATCTGGCATTGAAACACGATCTGGATTTAAGAAACGCTCAAAAAGTAGATCGTACTTAATTGGGTCAATGTTCGTTATCCAAGTGCAATAAGCAACTGCTGAACCAGCAGCAGAACCACGTCCTGGACCAACTGATACTCCCATATCTCTAGCTGCTTGAATAAAATCTTGAACAATCAAGAAATAACCAGGATAACCCGTATTCTCAATTACAGACAGTTCAAAATCAAGTCGTTCCTTTATTTCATCCGTTATCTCTTCGTAACGTTTTTTTGCACCCTCATAAGTTAAGTGTCTCAGATAGTTGTTCTCTCCGCGCTTTCCTCCATCTTTTGCATCTTCAAGATCTTGAAATTCTTCTGGAATATCATACGCTGGGAGCAAGACCTCTCTAGCTAAAGGGTAAGGCTCAATTTGATCAATTATTTCATCTATAGACATAATTGCTTCTGGAAGATCCAAAAACAACTCTTTCATTTCGTCTTGCGACTTGAAATAATACTCCTCGTTATCTAAAGCATACCGAAAACCTCTGCCTCGGCCTTTTGGAGTCTCAACCAATTCATTATCCTTAATGCATAACAATAGGTCATGTGACTCAGCGTCTTCTTTATCAATGTAATAAGTATTGTTTGTTGCTACTATTTTTACAGAATTCTTTTTTGCAAGTGCAATCAATGTTGTATTGACACGACGCTCATTCTCTTGTCCGTGTCGCATGATTTCAACATACAAATTCTCTTGAAAAATAGACTTCCACCAAATTAATGCTTCTTCCGCTTGTTTTTCCCCAACGTTTAGTATTAAATTAGGAACTTCTCCAAAAAGATTTCCTGTTAAAACGATGATGTCTTCTTTGTATTCTTCTATTAATTTCCTATCTATTCTAGGAACGTAATACATCCCCTCTGTATAGGCAATTGAAGCAAGTTTAATCAGGTTGTGATACCCTTTCTTGTTCTTTGCTAAAAAGACTACCTGGTACCCATTATCCTTAACGCTTTTATTTGTATGATCTCCGCAAACATTGAATTCACAGCCGATAATAGGAAGCAATTCAGTATATTCATAGGTTTCTCCTTTCTCTTCGGCTTCTTTTTGTTTCTCTTTTTGTGCTTTGTTAAAATTGCTAACCGCCCTTTCAAAGTGAAAAGCAGCCATCATATTTCCGGTATCAGTCATTGCAACAGCACGCATGTTCATTTTTCCA
>JAJRQP010000071.1 GCA_024280195.1 Bacteroidota bacterium
CTATTGCATTGCTAATTGTTGCAAATGCTGATACTTCTGAAAGCCCTGTATTTGAATCGTTTCCAGAAACAGCTACGAACCATGTTGTTTGTGTATGTGAGTTGAATACGAAACAACTAATGAATAAAATAAGGAATCGATGTTTCATAATTATTTCAATTTTCTTCCGGGGTTATTCTTTACAAATGAACCCCAACTAGATGATTTATTTTTGTTATGCTCTCCAACGCCTTTCGAATAATGATGACAAACAGCAACCGCCAAACCATCCGTTGCATCTAATAATTTAGGAATTTCTCCAAATTGAAACATCTTTTGCAGCATTATCGCAACTTGTTCTTTTGAAGATGCTCCAGAACCCGTAATGGCTTGCTTAATTCTTCGGGGAGAGTACTCTTCAAACGGTACATTGTGAGAAAGGGACGCAGCAATTGCAACTCCTTGTGCTCGTCCTAGTTTTAGCATAGACTGTACATTTTTTCCAAAGAATGGTGCTTCAATTGCCATTTCATCCGGCTTGTATTCTTTGATTAAACCATCGAGTCGGTCAAAGATACGTTTTAACTTATCTGGATGTGTTGCCAACTTCTGCAAATGGATAACACCAAAGTTTAACATCGTCAATTTCTTACCTTTGACATGTATTATTCCATAACCCATTACAGTTGTACCTGGGTCAATTCCTAAAATTATTTTATCTTCAACCATTAAAACGACTTCATTGCTTAAAACTATAAAAAATCGGAAGACTTTATTTGTTTTTATCAAGTTGATTTTATTTGTGGGAGTATTATTTTTACTCTACCAACAAATCAATAGGATAGAAGAGGGTCAGTGGAATGCTTTTGAATTAAAGCATCCTATGATTTTGGTGTTGGTTATTTTGTTGGTTGTTCCCAATATTGGTTTGGCATTTTTTAAATGGAAGTTGACATTGAGGACAATTGGAGTTGATTCTGTTAAAAAACAACGAGTTCAATCTTTTTTTGCTGGAGTAGTTACAGGAATGTTGACGCCCAATATGTTGGGGAATTTTATTGGACGATTTTATTATTTTGACAGAAAAAACAGAGTTCAAATCACACTTTTTACCATGTTGTCGAATTTTGCTCAATTTATTGCGAGCATTACCTTTGGTTGGTTGGCTGTTCTGATTATGAGGGGGTTAATTGTGTGGGAGAATCAAGAAAACCTAGTCGTTTGGATTGGTGTAGCAATGATAGCAGCCTATTTAATCTACTTTTTCATTGAAAACTTCCTGATAAAGCTTAAAAAGAGAAGTTATTTCAAAGAATTCCAAAGAATTTTAAAAAAGCATTCGTTTTTTAGAGGACAATTGTTATTGCTGAGTTTTGCGCGATTTGTCATTTTTACCTTGCAGTTTTCGTTGTTACTGTATGCGTTTGGTGAAGAATTAAATGGAACATTAATCGTTGCGATATGGCAAGTGTATTTATTGACAATGATTGCTCCTTCTTTGTTTCTGGGCAAAATCGGAATCAAAGAATCCATCTCTCTTTTTGTGCTAAGCACCATCGGAATCAATGGGGTTTCTATTTTATTTGCATCCTTATTAATTTGGTTGATTAATTCTTTTGCTCCGGCATTATTAGGAGTTCTAATTTGTAAAAGTAATTTTAGAGAATGGCAACAATCATAATTTCCTACTTTCTTATTTACACAGTCCTCATAGGAACTCTTGTGCTGGTAGGATTTTTTCTGCAAGTGAAGAAAGAAGAAAATTACCATGTGGAAAAATCATTTAATTTGGAAGATATTGTTGTTTTAGTTCCTTTTAGGAATGAAGAACAAAGAATAGATGCTATCTTGGATAGCATTCAACAATTAACCTCCTTTCCGCAGAAGTTTTTATTTATCGATGACCATTCTTCAGACAATGCAAACAAAAAAATTGAACAACTTTCAGCTAATTATCCAGTTGAGTTAATTGCAGTTCCCAGTGATTGTCAAGGAAAAAAAATGGCCTTGCGTTTTGGAATGAAGCAATGTTCTTCCAAATATTTACTCACCTTTGATGCAGACGTTTCTTTCTCTCCCAATTATTTTGAAGATTTAGCAACTTTGCAAGAATCATCCATGTATCTACAACCTGCCATTATGAAGGCCGAAACCTTTTGGGAGCATCTATACGAAATAGACTTGACACTTATCAATGCGGTTAACGTTGGAATGGCAGGTTTGAAAAGACCATTAATGGCAAGTGGAGCAAATTTATTGTATGAAAGAGAGGTTTTTGATGAGGTGGATTCCATTGAAGAACACGGAAAAGTAGCAAGTGGGGACGATATGTATCTGTTAAAAGATTATCGTGAGAATGAGAAAGAAGTCCGACTTGTTTCAAGTCCGAACCATGCAATAATTACAGAGACACCACAGTCGTTTCGAGAATTCATAGACCAACGATTAAGGTGGCTTGGGAAGACTTCTGACTTGAAAGATCATTTAAGCACAGGACTTGCAATTCTGCAATCAATACTGACGTTTTTATTCTTTGCACTGCTCGTTTATTCAGTTGCACAAAGTGATTGGGAGGGTGCGGTAATTCTGTTTGCCTCAAAAATGTTGATTGATTTTGTGGTGTTTTTCCCTTACTTTAAAAGAATAAAGAGGTTGTCAACTTGGTTGTTTATTCCGCTTTACGAATTGTTGTTTCCTTTCTACACCTTAATTATTCTCACCTTGATGTTTTGGTACAAACCTAAATGGAAGGGGAGAAAGATTAGTCATAAATAGCCTACCAATTGAGTAAGATACTTTTTGTAATGTTCTCTGAATTTTCATAGATATCAACTTGACATCTTCCTTCCAAATAAGTGCCAGTACCAGCAACAAATTCTATATCCAAATCTATAATGCCATTATTAGATGATGTGAATGTTTGTTTACCAGAGTAGTCACTAACCTCCCATCCATCAACAGAAGTATAAAACCAAGTTTCGTTGCTCAAAGATTGGTTAGTGATGATAATCTTTAGTTCTGCTTTTCTTCCTAAATCAGCAGTCAATGAGTAAGAGCTTATGTTACTCAATGAATCACCGTTGTTTTTCAGTAATATATTCTCGCCAAAAGAGCCTGTTGTTGGAAAAGAAATCTCTTTACTTTTTTTGCAACTTGAAAAAGAGGTAGATAAAACGATAATAAATACACTTGCAATGAGAAGGCGCATAAAACATTATTTTAATGTTAAAGGTATAAAAAAAAGGTCCTACATTTCTGTAGAACCTCTCAATTTAATTTTTCTTTGCTTAGAATGGTAAATCATCGTCAGCACTTTCTTTGCTCGCGCTTGGCGCAGCAGGAATAGGATCTAAGTTCATGTCAGAAGGACCTCCTTGTGGCATTCCTTGACCAACTTTTTCAATTCTCCAAGCATCCAATGTATTGAAATACTTAACCTCACCTTGTGGACTTGTCCATTCTCTACCTCTTAAGTTGAAAGAAACTTCAACTTGATCGTTTTCGTTATAACCATCAAGCATCGAGCATTTATCTTGCGCCGCTTGAAACATAATATCTTGAGGATACATGCTTGAACTTTCTGTTACCACAAATTCTCTCTTTGCGAATTTCTCAGTGATTTGAACTGTTTCTTTGATGATTTTAATCGTTCCTGTTAATTTGAACATAATTGTTATACTTATTTGTTGTTGTTTTATATTATTATCTCTTTTCCTATTTTAATTCACCCATCATTAAAAGATAACAATGTCATCCAAGCATCTTCTACTTTGTTTTCTTTTAATAATTCTTTAGCTCTCTCGTGCAATTGATTCTCAAGTTTCGTAGGTTCGTCTTCTAAAGAGACAAATAACTCACTTAATTCAATCAATTTATACTCGTTGACATCAGTTTCGTTGGGTAATTCTTCAATGTTCCCAAGTTGACCGAGGTCGTTTCCACTTAATATACTACTTTTTTTGATATCCTCAGGAATATTGTCAAAACCAATTCCAATAGTTGTAATTGGTTTCTGAATTTCGAACATAGAGTTTTCATCTGCTCTGCAGTACCAATTTCCTCCCATTCTTGAAACGAGGTCTATTTTATGTTGGTCAATCGTTCCTGCTTCATTGATAATTTTCTCGTCAATGTGTATTTTCAAAACCTCACAAATAACTAAATTACCAGCGCCACCTTCAGTTCCTAATTCTTTGACTTCAATAACCTTGCATTCAAATTGAACAGGAGATTCAGCAACTCTTTTGGGAGCAACAGTTTCAGAATTAAGAGCTGTAAAACCAGCTTTCTCAAATTCGTTGATGCCAGGTGCAAAAGGAGAGCTTGCTAAACTCATTTGGTGAACCATGTCATAATTAACTACGTTAATCACGACTTCAGCTACTTCTTTTACATTGTTATATGTATCCTTGGTCGTATTTGTTCTGCCAGATCTTGCAGGAGAAAAAATAAGCACTGGAGGATTAGCACTAAATACATTGAAAAAAGAAAAAGGAGCCAGATTGTCATTCCCTTTTGCATCAACTGTAGCTGCAAAAGCAATAGGTCGAGGACCAATAGCTCCCAACAAATAATGATGGAGTTTTGGTACTGGAATTTCTTTAGGATCAATTGTTAACATTCTTCATTCTTCAATTAGCCTACAAAACTAAGTTCTTTTAAGAGGTAAACAGAATTTATTGAGTTAGATTTATCCACAATTTTAAGTAGATGTCAACATTCGATTATTTAGGAAGGTTGATTCCTTTTTTACACGCTTCGTTTTCAATAATATTGATGCGGTCGAACTCGGAAAGTAAATCTTTCGTTTCTTGAAGGAATCTTGTTTTATTTTTCTCCGATAATGCAATGTTCGAGAAGCAATAATCAATCTCTCCTTCTCGTCCCCAAAGAATGGTTTCAAATTGAAGTTGAGCGTATTTTTCAGTAAGAAAACTATCGTATGCTTCTTTTGCTTTTTGGTTGATACCATTTCCTGGACTATAAAAAGAGACGGTAAAGCTGTCAATTATAAGAGCGTTGTTTTCATTGTTTTTGTTGGTTGCACAGCCAGCTAGTATCGATATAATGGAGAATAAAAAGAGATTTTTCATGTGATTTATTGTTTAGAATCAAGCTTGAAATTAATTAAAATTATCAAAGAATGTTTAAAATGTTATCGTTTGAGGTAAAAAAGTAGCAGGGCAAACTCATACTTTTATATGTGTGTATTTTGCCACAAATGCACGAAAAAGTTGTTTAAAAAAGCAGTAATATGATTGAATTAATAGATGGCTTCTATAAAATCTCAAAAAACACATCCTTTTTTTCAAAATTCTGCCATATTACAAGAGAAGATTCGTGCATTCGTGGTTTTTTTTAACAAAGTGTGAGTTTTCCCTCAAAAAAGTAGTGTTTTTATTTATAGATAAGAAAAAATTAAATATCTTTGCACTCCATTTTGAAGTAAGTGGAAATGAATTATTGCGGATGTGGTGAAATTGGTAGACACGCTAGACTTAGGATCTAGTGCCGCGAGGTGTGTGGGTTCGAGTCCCTCCATCCGCACAATAAATGGATGGTATAAGATAGACTTATACCATTTTTTGTTTAAAAACGACGTAAAAGTAAAAAGATGAATATTGTTCGTGAAGATATTGATGCTTTAAATGCAAAACTCAAAGTGGTTGTTGCCCCTGAAGATTACAAAGGGAAAGTAGAAAGCATACTGGAAAAGCATCGTAAAACTGCAAATATCCCAGGTTTCAGATCTGGAAAAATCCCTATGGGAATGATTAAAAAGCAATACGGAAAAGGTGTTTTATCTGAAGAGTTGAATAGAATCGTTAACGAATCGTTACAAAAATTCATTACAGAGAATAAGATTGACATTCTTGGAAATCCAATACCTTCTGAAGATGCAAAATTTGTCGGAGATTTTGATAAACCAGAATCTTTTGAGTTTAGTTATGATTTAGGGCTTGCTCCTGATGTTAAGGTTGCGCTTTCTTCAAAAAACAAGTTCGATTACTTTAAAGTGAAAATCGACAAGAAATTAATGGAGAAACAAATCGAAGATTTACGTCGTCGATATGGGAAATTAATTTCTGCAGATGTAGTTGGAGAGAAGGATATGATTTTAGCTCAATTTGTTGAGTTAAATGAGGATGAATCAATCAATGAGAATGGAATTCTTCATTCTTCTACCATTTCAATGGAGTTTGTTGACGATAAGAAGACAACAAAAGAGTTGATGGGGAAGAAGGTAGGTGACAAAGTAATCGTTAATCCTGCAAATGTTTCTAAAGGTGGAAAAGATACAGCAGCAATGCTAGGAATCACCGAGGCTGAATTGACGAACATTTCAGACAAGTTCCAAATGACGATTACTGAGATCAAAGGAATGGAAATGGCAGAATTAAACACCGAGTTGTACGACAAATTGTTTGGGGAAGGTGCTGTAAAAGATGAAAAAGAATTGAAAGCTAGAATCAAATCTGATTTAGAGGGGATGTTCTCGAATGATTCTGATAAATTATTGACTCGTTCTGTTTATGAGCAGCTGTTAGAGAAAACGAAGGTTGACTTACCAGATGCATTCATGAAGCGTTGGATAAAATTATCTAATGAGAAAGATATTTCTGATGAACAAATCGAGGCGGAATATGGTGGTTATGCAAAAGGTTTGAAATGGCAATTGATCCAAGGAAAAATCTTTAAGGATAATGATATCAAATTAGAGCAAGAAGAGGTGATTAACTTCACAAAAGGTTTATTAGTGAGTAATTATGCTCAATATGGAATGCCTGCTCCTGAAGATAAAGAATTAACAGAATCTGCAATGCAAGTTTTGCAGAATCAAGAAGAAGCTGCTCGTATTTACGATATGTTAGGAGAGCAAAAATTAACTTCTTTCTTTAAGAATACAGTTAAGCTAAACGAGAAAGAAATCGATTACGATAAGTTTGTTGAAATGGCAGCAAAGTAATTGAAGAATAAATACTTGGATAAAGCGGTGCATTTTTTAATGTTCCGCTTTTTTCATTTAAGGTATTTAATTAAATGTTCCAGCTTATCTGTTTGAATCATGTCTGGAAATTTTGCAACAGCACTCTTATTCTCTTTTTTAGAATTTACTCCCCAAATGGTCACGAATTTATTGAGTGAATGGGCAAGTTCAACTTCTTCTTTAGTGATGTTTGCGTTAGAGATGGTTACACCAAATAGGTTGAGGTTACTTGCGGACTGAATTCCGTCGGTAAATGTTAATGGATTTACAAACTGCCTAATAAGCGGGTCTTTTTGTTGTAATAAAACAATAAACTCCTCTTCTCGGATTTCTGTAAATGCACTTTGATGTAATTGATAGAATGAAAATAAAGCAGTTATCGCATCCGTATAGCCATTGTAGTAATCTAAATAATTTTCCGTTGAACCTCCATAAATTTTAATGTCAAAAGTGAAAATAAAATCTTTGTAGTTTGGAAGATTATCCAACAAATTTCTCAGTTTGACGATTTTATAGGGGGAGTATAGATTAGAAGTGTATTGAGCATTCTTTAATTCGTTCCAGTTATTTTCTCTAATTCTACCAGAAAGATTCGTCTTGTCTTGTAAGAGAA
>JAJRQP010000072.1 GCA_024280195.1 Bacteroidota bacterium
ATCCTTCGCATAGTAAGGTGGACTCTCAGGAATAGAAGCTCTAATTTCTTCCCAAACACCTTCAATTCCAAATCCATGCATAGCTGATATTGGAAAAACATTCGCATTTGGCAAACGTTCTTGCCAGTAAGCTAGACGTTCAGCTAATTTATCTTGACTAGACAAATCCATTTTATTAATGAGGCAAAGCACAGGAACTTTTAATCGCTGTATTTTTTCTAAGGTCTCTTTGTGATTCATTTCTGATTCAAAAGGATCGGTCACAAAAATAAGAATATCAGCATCTTTGATAGAAGAGTTGACATAATCCATCATGTTCTCGTGTAACTTATACGCAGAATTAACCACGCCAGGTGTATCAGAGAATACGATTTGATGATTCTCATCATTCACAATTCCAAGAATACGGTGGCGAGTTGTTTGGGCTTTTGATGTAACGATGGATAATTTCTCTCCAACTAAACGATTCATCAAAGTTGATTTTCCAACATTTGGGCTACCAACAATACTTACAAATCCAGATTTATGCTTCATTCTATTCTAATTTCAAAGTGCAAAGATAGGTAATAAACACTTAGTAAGTGATAATTGGGAGGTATCAAATAACTCAGCAGTAAATGTTGATGACAAGGAATGCAGAAATAAGAATAGAGAACTAGGTTTTTACTGAAAAAATGACTTACTTTAATTAGAATTTAATTGATAGAAATTGGCAGAATACATAAATAGAGAAATTAGTTGGCTTTCCTTTAATGAACGTGTGTTGCAAGAAGCGCAAGATGAATCGAATCCATTAATTGAGCGTCTACGATTCTTAGGAATTTTTTCGAACAATAGAGATGAATTTTTTCGTGTGAGAATTGCATCGATTAAGAGAATGTTGATGTTGGGGAAGAAGACTCGTGAGAAACTATACACCAATCCTAAGCTTTTACTTAATGACATTGAAAAGATTCTTGCTAATCAGGAACTAGCTTTTGAAGCAGCTTTTAAAACAATCCTCAAGGGCTTAAAAAGGAATGGAGTTAAATTTGTGAATGAAAATGAGTTGTCTGTGGAACAAGAAGAGTTTGTTATTCATTATTTTAAAGAAACAGTAAGACCGGATTTGGTTCCATTGATGTTAACGAGTAATTCTAAGTTAGAAGTAACGGACAATGCATCGTTCTTAGCCATAAAATTATACAATGAAGATGTCGAAAAGAAAGCCAAATATGCGTTGATAGAAATTCCGTCTGAAATCATTTCTCGATTTTTGGTGATACCCGGAGAATCGACAACAGTCATGTTTTTAGACGATGTAATTCGTATCGGTTTGAAAGAAGTTTTTAGAATTTTTGATTTCGAAAAGATTGAAAGTTTTGCTGTTAAATTGACAAGAGATGCAGAATTGGACATTGAGGAAGAATTAGATGAGTCGTTGATTGAGAAATTAGCAAAAAGTGTTCACAAAAGGAAGAAAGCTGAACCTGTTCGGTTTATTTATGATGAGAAAATGCCAGAAGATCTCTTGAATATTCTTAATACCAAGTTAGGCTTGTCAGGTGAAGAAAATATTCTTTCTCCCAGAAGGTATCATAATTTTAAGGACTTCATGAGTTTTCCAAATTTAGGGAACGAACGACTGGTTTATCCTAAACGTCCGGCGAATAAGCATCCGGAATTAAATGATGTTAGAAGTTTATTAAATGTTATTCGCAAGAAAGATATTCTATTGAACTATCCATTTCAGGATTTTACACATACAATTGATATTCTTCGAGAGGCAGCAATAGATCCCTCTGTAGCCTCAATAAAAATCACCTTATATCGCGTTGCAAAGGATTCGAAAATTCTGAATACATTGATTAACGCATCGAAGAATGATAAGAAAGTAACCGTTGTTATTGAGCTTCGGGCTCGCTTTGATGAGAGTCATAACATTCACTGGGCAAAAGAATTGCAAGACAATGGAGTGAATGTGATTTTTGGAGTTCAAGGATTGAAAGTGCATTCTAAAGTCATATTAATAGAACGGAAAAAGAAAAAGGAAATTCAATACATTGGACATGTAGGAACAGGGAATTTCAATGAAAATACAGCAACTGTTTTTTCAGACTTATCTTTATGGACTGCAGATGAGAGAATAACAAAGGATTTGAACAAGCTTTTCGATTTTTTTGAGAAGAATTACAAAAATTACGTTTTTAAAGAATTATTAGTTGCCCCTTTTAACGCAAGACAAAATATTCATCGCTTGATAGATGTTGAAATTGCCAATCAACGAGTAAAAAAAGAAGCTTCCATTTTAATTAAACTGAATAATTTGGTGGATGAAGAATTGATTAAAAAATTGTATTCAGCAAGTAATGCTGGAGTGAAAATTCAGCTAATTATTCGTGGAATCTGTTCTCTTAAGGCTGGAGTAAAAGGAATGAGTGAGAACATTGAAGTAATCAGTGTGCTTGGACGGTACTTGGATCATTCTCGTATCATGATTTTTGCAAATGGAGGAGAGGAGAAGTGTTTTATTGGTTCTGCAGATTGGATGGTGAGAAATATGGACAAACGAATCGAAGTATTAGCACCAATTTACGATGTTTCTATTATTAAGGACATCAAATCCGTTCTGAATTATCAATTAAAAGACAATGTGAAATCAAGAATTCTTGATGAAAACATGGAGAATAGTTACAAACGAAATAAAGCGAAAGAATTGAATTCTCAAATTGAGATTTACGATTATTTTAAAAGAAAGAACAACGCATGAAAATTTTTGCTTCCATAGATATTGGTTCGAATGCAATTCGGATGTTATTTGAGCAAGTAAATGAGACTCCAAAAGGTCCTGCGTTTAAGAAGTTATCATTGGTTAGGTTACCTGTTCGTTTAGGAGAGGATGCTTTCGTGAAAGGAAAAATTTCAAAAAAGAAAGCAAAGAAAGTATTGCATATTGCTCATTCGTTTAATCATTTGTGTCATGTTTTTGAGGTGGAAGATTATTTAGCAACGGCAACTTCCGCTATGCGTGATGCAAAGAATGGGGAAGAAATAATTGACCAAATAAAAGAAGAAACAGGAATTAAGGTTCGTATTATTCCAGGAGAAGAAGAAGCAGAAATTCTCTACGAAAGTATTTTTAACACAGGCAAAATAGAGAATGATAAATCCTATGTCTTTATTGATGTTGGTGGTGGTAGTACAGAAATTAACCTTTTTGAGAATGGAGTTCGTGAGAAATGGAAGTCCTTTAACCTTGGAACCGTTCGTTTGAAAGAAGGAATTCAAGATGAGAAAGAATGGGAACGAATGGAGAGATGGATTAAAAAGAACATCAAATCTGAGAAACCTGATTTTGCTGTCGGAAC
>JAJRQP010000073.1 GCA_024280195.1 Bacteroidota bacterium
AATGGAAAAATGCAAGATTTAGTATGGGGCGCATTCAACGATGCAGGTGACCTTTCCGTTTGTTGGAGAGACCGAAGAAATGGTTCTACTTCTGGTTATCAAACTGAAACCGAAATATATGCAACGGTACGTTTTAAAGATTCTTTAAACTTTGAAAATGACTTTGTGATTTCATCACAACTTGTAAACCATGATGCTATACTGGAGGGTGCTGGAAATGATTTTATGAATTTAAAATTTGTCGGAGATACAATTTATGCCGTGTGGGGAGATGTTAGAACAGGTACTCTCAATATTTTTTTAAACAAAACAAATGTTGTCGACGGAACCTCATCGCTGCTCTCAATAATTCAAGAAGATGGGATAATCTCTGTTTACCCTAATCCCAGTTCTGAATGGGTAACAATTGATAATTTTGATAAAATCAATGATGCTCTATTACTAAATAATAAAGGAAAAGTTATTCAAAAAATCACTGAAGAAATGCTTGACGTATCAAAACTTGCAAAGGGGAATTACCTAATACTATACAATTATAAGGGCAAGAAATTCTCAAATAAATTTACAAAAATCTAAGAACCGCAACCAATACAATCAATGTGTGTATCCATTGGTTTTACTCCTTTTAATTTCATGTCAAGGTTATGGATTTGATCTTTAATCTCCATATCGTGAAACATTTCACCTGTTAATTGTGAATTTAAGTTGTCAATTTGTTCTTGTAAACTAGCTTGCGTTTCCATGTCTGTAAATTTATATATTTAAGACTACAAATTTGCAATGAAAATTGACTCGTTTTGAATGAAGTACTTTCGACTTTTCAAAAAGTTATTAACGTAAGTGAATCTATCTAGATTAATTTCACCCTATTTTTATTGCTATTTACCTTAAAATAAGCTACTTTCGTCGTTAGATTTAATCTACTACATTTATTTCAGAATCTCAACCTATGAAAAATATTTGGATCTTATTTACCTTTTTGTTTGCTAATTTATTTGTGTTTAGCCAGACTGATGGCTGTTCTGCAGCTACTGTTATTGGAATAACGGCGAATTGTTCTGCACCAATTGCAGGAACAACGACTGGCGCTACACAGACAATTCCTGGTTGCGTTGGTAATGCAGACGATGATGTTTGGTATCAATTTACAGCAGCAACAACTGGAATTCAACTAACAGTTGCGCCAAGTGCAGGAATGGATCCTGTTGTCCAACTTTTTTCTGGAAATTGCTCTACTCTAACATCTTTAGTTTGTAAGGATGGTACATTAACAGGAGCTGAAGAGGTCATTAATTATTCAAGTCTAACTCCTGGGCAAGTTTATAGGATAAGAATCTATGATTATTACGCAGGATCTGGATCTGGTAACTTCACTATTTGCTTAACTCCGCCTCCACCACCTCCTGCAAATAATTTATGCGGTTCGCCAATAGCATTGCCAATTAACTCGTCATGTACGTTTACTTCTGGAACAACAGATGGTGCTACACAGTCATTTCCTGGATGCGCAGGAAATGCGGATGATGATGTTTGGTACAGCTTTACAGCAACCAATTCTTTGGCAAACATAACGGTTACTCCGATTGATAATCTTGATTTGGTTTTTCAAGTTTACTCTGGTGGTTGTGGTTCATTGAATTCACTACTTTGTGAAGACAACACCTTCGGAAATCAAACAGAACAATCTGATGTAATTGGTTTAATTCCCGGTGTAACTTATTTAATTCGAGTGTATGATTATTACGAAGGCACAACAGGTGATTTTAACATTTGTATTACTGGAAGTGGTTCTGCAACACCAACAAATGACGAGCCTTGCAATGCAATTCAAATACCTGAAGTAACTTCTGCTTGTAACTTCTCTCAATTTACAACTGTAGGAGCTACGGTTTCAACAGGCGCAGGAATACCAACTCCCTCTTCATGTGTCGGAGGAAGTGGAGCCGCAATTGGCGGATTTGACTCTACGCTTCCTACAACGACTAGAGATGTTTGGTTTTCAATTGTTGTACCTCCTTCAGGAAATATAGATGTTACTCCTGAACCAAATGGTGGAGCAGGTAGTATTTCAGATGGTGTCATGGTTTTATATTCTGGAACATGTGGCTCACTTACGCAAATAAGATGTTCTGATGATCATAACTACCCTGGAGCTGGTAATGATTTTTTACCATTTATTTCTGAAAATGGATTAACTCCTGGTGATACAGTTTACTTAAGGTATTTTGGTTTTGGAACTTCATTTGGAACTTTTGGAATTTGTGTTTCTACAACGACGAATGATGAATGCGCAAATGCTCTTTACATTTGTGATATTAACGGATATAGTGGGTCAACTAGCGCTTCATACACGGAAGACAGACCTGACAACATGCATGCAAATAATGAAACTGCTGCAGGAGTAAATTTAGTTGATGGAGTTGACTCCGGAGGACCATTTGGAGATGGAAACCCTTGGGATGCATCTTATTCATTTAATGGCTCACCTGCATTGGATGTTAATATTGACAATAATAGTTGGATTCGATTTACGGCCGCAGCGACTACTGCAACTTTAAACGTATCGATTTACGATTGTTTTGTTGGCGGATATCCATCAGGAGGAATTCAAATGCAAATTTTTGAAGCCTCCAGCTGTACTAACTTCGTTCCTGTTTCCAACTTTGAAGAAAATAGTACTGGATTCGTAATAACTGGAGTAGGACTGGTTCCTGGAAATGATTACTATTTAATGATAGATGGTTTCGCTGGAGATATTTGCAGTTATACGATTTCGGCAAATTCAGGAGTCCAATTTCCAGATATTGACACTACATTAATCTGCCCAGGCGGAACTATTCAGCTAAATGCCCCTCCAGGTGCAACTTCTTATTTCTGGACACACTCTGGAGAAATAACCCCTTCAGTTACAGTTACTCCAGTTATTACAGAAAACTACACTGTAGAAGTAACAGGATTATGCGACTATAAACAGACACTTACTGTTGCAGTTGGAGTTAACACCTGCTCTGCCCTACCCGTTGAGTTACTCTCTTTTAATGTCAATAGAATTAATGAGAGAAATGTCGGGATATATTGGACAACTGCATCTGAAATAAATTCAGATTATTTTGAAATTGAGCGAAGTAAAGATGGCACAAACTTCTACCAAACATTTACTCAACAAGCTGCTGGTAATTCAATTAACGAAATTAATTACACAGGTAATGACTTTGAACCTATTGAAGGAATCTCCTTCTACCGATTAAAGCAAGTTGATTTTGATGGGTCATTCACCTATTCGAAAATTCTTCAATTAGACAATAGTTCGAATGAGATTTTAATCTATCCTAATCCTACTGAAGGCAATATCAACATCAATATCCAAAGAAATAAGACTGAAGAAGTTGACGTATTTATATACAACAACCTTGGACAGGTATCCATGAGAAAGTCAATGCTTTTACAAAAAGGGAATTCAACTTTTTCTATCGACTTAAACGAATTGGAAAAAGGACTTTATCAATTGAAAATTGTAGATTCTTCTGGAATTATTCAACAGCAAAAAATTATTCTTCAATAAAACAGACATCAATCGTCAACTTTTTTAATTAAATTTACGTCTAGCTAACAACAATACTTTTTTTTTAGATAAAATCATACTACTTTATGAAAAAAACATATCTCGCGTTTTTATTTTTCGGACTTACTCTTCAAGCAAATTCTCAATATTGTCTATTTGGAGGGCCATCTTCAAATATAGATTCAAACTTAGGCAGTTTAACATTAACTGGAGCAACAGGTACTATCAACTACACAGGATGTAGTGGAGGAGGTGGAGTTACAGGAGTAGAACAACAACTTGGAACAACCGTTTTTTTAAATGCAGGAAGTAATTACGCATTGAATCTTCAATTTGGTACCTGTGGAGGAAATTATTCAGGAGTAGGAGAAGCGTGGATTGACTTCAATCTAGATGGCATCTTTGCTCCTAACGAATCAATTGGTACTTGGACAGGTGTGCCTCCAACTGCACCTTCTGTTTTTAACTTTAATGTTCCTGCAGGTTCTACGAATGGACAATCAAGAATGCGCGTTATTCAACAAGAGGGAGGAAGTTTACCAATTGACCCTTGTAATTCTTTTACTTGGGGATCTGCGACTGACTTTAGTATTTATATCCAAAATGGAGTAGATTGTTCTTCCTACATTGGAGATAACTTATCGACCCCCCGACTTGTTACTTCCATACCATTTACTGAAACACACGATAATTCTTTTTGCTACAGTAATCAAAATTTAGTTTACAACTCGCCCGATGTGTATTATTTACTAACTGGTTTATCTAGTCTAAACAGCATTGAAGTTTCCCTTTGCGGTTCTTCATTTGATACTTTTTTATCTGTTGTAAGAACAGACAGTACAGTTGTAGCTATCAATGATGATCACATAGACTGTGGATCCCAATCAAAACTTGACATATCAATTAATGGAGAAGATTCTCTCTTTGTGATTGTTGAAGGATGGGGAGGTAACTCTGGTAGTTATACTATTGCCATAAATGAAACTTTTTTAGCAGTAGAAGAGCTCAAGTTTGAATCGTATAATATCTTTCCAAATCCTGCTCAAACAAGTATTCAGATAAGTAATAATTATTCTGGACTGATAGAAATAAATGACATAAAAGGAAAAGAAATTTTAAAAAAAGAAATTTATGCCAATGAAGTGATTGATATAGCTAAAATGAATACTGGTGTATATTACATTTCTTTAAAAGGAACGAACCAAACA
>JAJRQP010000074.1 GCA_024280195.1 Bacteroidota bacterium
AAAGCAGAAATCACTGCATTACTTACTGAAGGACAGAGCTTATTCTCTCAAGATAAATTAGAGAATTCAAAATCGAAATTTGAAGAAGTTTTAATTTTGGAGAGTTCAAATTCAGTTGCCATTGCAAAAATTCAAGAGATTAATGCGAGACTACTTGCACAACAGCAAGAATTAGATAAGGATCAAGCATTCAATGATTTGAAAGATGAAGGATATCGTCTTGCAGGGGTTGGAGAATTGGTGTCTGCAAAAAGTAAATTAGTTCAAGCAATTGCTATTAAACAAGACAATGCAGTGCAAGCTAAAATCAAGGAAATTGAAGGACTTATTCAAGCAGAAAATGCAACTAAAAGTGTAGATGAGAGTTATGCAAGTCTTTTGGAAGAAGCTAATAGAAAAGAAATTAGTCATGATTATGTAACTGCTATTTCAAAATATAACGAAGCACTAGTAATTAAACCAGGAGAATCATTCCCTCAGCAAAAAATCAATGAGTTAAAAAATCTTTTGGAGAATGAAAAGGAAGCTAAAACCAATGAAGAGAAATACCTAAAATCTATGGATAGAGGGGATGACTTAATGACTCACAAAGATTATTTAGGTGCAATTCAAGCGTATAACGAAGCTCTTTCTTTTAAGCCATCAGAGCAAGAGCCTGTAGACAAAGCAGCAGAGGCAGAGAGGTTAGAGAAGGCGAAAGATCAAGATTCTGACAAACAATACGAGAAAATAATTACGGTTGCTCAAAAGAAAATTAATTCAGCAGAATATGTTCGTGCAATTGAGTTATTGAACCGAGCAAAAGGATTACGTCCAACTGATGATAGACCTCAAAAAATGTTGGATAAAATTATCATTCTTAAAAAGCAAGAGGCAGAGTTCATTGCTCTGATGAATGAAGGGAATACTTTAGCTTCAAATAAGAAGTATCAGGATGCAATCACAAAATATGAAGCTGCAGGAAGAAAAAAACCAACAGCAATTGAACCAGATGAGAAAATCGACGAAATGCGACGATTGATTGCTTCTTCGAATTCAGTGAATCAAAAAGATGTACTCTATACTGAGTATATGGAGAAAGGAAATTCTCAACTTCAATCCGATAAATATGTAGAATCATTGCTTCAATTTCAGAATGCATTATCTGCAAAGCCAGGCGATATAACTGCTCAGAATAAGATCAATGAGGTGCAACAAATTTTAGATGATATATCCAATCAAAAGAATGCTGAATTAGATTTGAAAAATCGTTTTGATGCACTGGTAAAAGTTGCAGATGGTTCATTCTCTGCTTCAGAATACGGAGAAGCGAGAGGTAAGTACGAGGAAGCTTTAGGCTTAATGCCAGGCAATTCTTATGTTGAGTCTCAAGTTAATGAATGCATAAAGCAACAAAGATTGGCAACCTCTGCTCAAGCGGAAAAAGAATACCAAAAAATAATCAAGGCAGCAGATAAGAATTTCAATAAAGAGAAATACGAGAAAGCAATTGATTATTATACACGTGCAATTGGTTTCAAGCCTGCGGATCCTTATCCAAAAGAAAAGTTAGCAGAGATTCAAGGGATATTGAATCCTGTCAGTGTTGCATCAGCAGAATTAGAAGATTTAGGGGATCCTTTTGATAGTTCTATTATGGATGGTTCATTCATTCTTGCAAAGGCAGAGGCAGAAAGAAAATCATTGAAAAAAACGAAGATTGAGCGAAAGTATAAAGTAATACAAAATGAAGCAACTGCCAAAACGGTTGATAACATGTCGGATCATTACCAAACGTCGAATGATATTTACATGGCTTATGAGCGTATTTCAATTGACGCAGGTGAAAATTATTTAAATCAAGATGAAATTGCAGCTGCATTGCGAAAAGCGAAGCTAGAATTAGAGAATGAAGATTCTCAAAATATTCAATACGAAAAAGCCGAAAACATTGCAGACCAATCAATTCTTTATCAAATTAATGAGGAGTCATTGATTGATTACGGCGAAAGAGAAGATGTTTACAGAGAGAACAGCGACTTAATGAAAAAAGTACAAACTTCTCACATGGATGCAAGATCAATTGATATTGCCGATGATTATTCTGCAAATATTCAATCAGATCAAGATTTGATTGAGATTAAGTCAAAATTTGATGACGGTATTGTCGAACGTTTTGAGGAAAGAGCAGAGGTTGCTGAGAATGTCAAAGTTATTCGAAAAATCGCACAACAAGCACATCAAGAAAGAGAATATAGTAACAATGAAGGATTAATTTCTGACCAAGTTGAATTGGATAAAATTGAAATTGCACAGGAAGAGCAGGCTAAAATTGAAAGTATTTATGCATCTGATAACAACGAAGTTTTAAAAACAGGTCTAAAAGAATTAGCAGAAGCGCATGACAATGAATTGTATCGTGAAACGAGTAAATATAGAGACAATAAAATAGCGATTGATGATGAGGTAAAAACTAATTCAGAAATTGTTGAAATGGAAAATAAAGCACATGCTGAAAAAGTGAAGTATATTGAAAGAATGGACAAAAAAGCAACCATTCAAACAGTTGCGGCATTGGAAGGAGATTTACAAGAAAGATTGAATGCTCGTAAAGGAATTCATGATGTGTATGCAAATGTTAGTGAGAATACGAGAGAAGAAGTTGTGAAATTAGAAAGTAATAATGAAGATTTAAAGGAGGTTAACAAAACAGTTACTGCTAAAGAATCTGCAAATAACATTGGTAAGAAAGAAGATTTATACGCGGCACAAACGAAACTAAATAAAGTAACCGATAAACAAAAAGATAAACCAATTATTGGAAATGCTCTCGGAGAAGAATATCCTGAAGGAGTTTCTCAAGAGTCATTTACTAAAAGCGATCAAGACGGTTTAGTGACTACAATTATTACACGTAGGGTTGTGGTGATTGAAGGGCATGCAAATGTTTACGTTAGAACGCAATCTTTACATGGAATTACATACAGCAAAAATGGAAAACCTAGTCTATCAAGTACTTGGAACAAAGAAACGCAAGGTCCTGACTTGGAGCGTCATTTTTAGTAGCCTTCTTTTATTTTCTTGTTCTGAGCAAACAATAACAACGTCTTCTCACGTAGAAATTTACGGAGAAACACAAGGGACAACTTACTCGATTATCCTGGCAGAAGAAGGATCGCCAATTACAAAAAAGCAAATTGATTCTATTTTTTCAGCATTTGACTTATCACTTTCAACCTATGTTGAAGGTTCCGTAATTTCCCAAATCAATCGTTCTGAGAGTAAGTTGAATATCCTTGACAAGAATCATTTTTATCGAGAATGCTATCAATTGAGCCAAGACATTTACTCAAAAACGAATGGTTTTTTCGATCCGTCAGTTTTTCCTTTGGTAAAAGGTTGGGGCTTTATGAATCACATGGATTCTCCACTTTCAAAAAATGAAGTTGATTCCATTCTTACTTTTGTTTCCTTTGAAAAAGAACGCTTTCATCAAGTTGAATTTAAAGGTGATTCTATTTTCTTTGAAAAGTCCAATCCGAATTTTAAAATTGATTTCAATGCAATTGCGCAAGGTCAATCGGTTGATGTAATAGCTGACTATCTAAAAAGCAAAGGGTATGCTAATTTCTATGTTGAAGTTGGTGGAGAACTCAAGATTAGCGGATTCAATCGAGAAGGAGTAAAATGGAAAATAGGAATTGATTCTCCAAAAGAAAATTTAGAACATCGAGAATTGGAAAATATTCTTCATTTGACAAATGCTTCAATTGCAACAAGTGGAAACTATCGTAAATTCTATGTAAAAGATGGTGTAAAGTATGCTCATTCTCTTAATCCGAAAACTGGTTTTCCTGTTCAGCATTCTCTATTAAGTGTCACTGTGATTGCAGAAGATTGCGCAACGGCAGATGGCTATGCTACAGCCTTTATGGTAATGGGAAAAGAAGCAACATTGGATTTTGTAAAAAACAATTCTGAAGAAAATTTAGAAGTTTATTTGTTATCTGCTGTTGAGAATGATTCTATTGCCAGAGAAATGTCAGCAGGATTCTCAAAATTCTTACAAGAATAACTTTATTAAGTATCAAATTGTGCGTAAGTATTGATTCGATTGTTTTTAGATCAAAATTATTCTTGTAATTTCATTGTATGGATGAAATTAAATCTAGTTTTTTGGCAAGAGCAATTGTTATTGGGGTAATGATACTGTTCAGTTTCTTTATTATCAGTCATTATTGGATGTTATCTCCCGACGATTCTGTGACTCAAATCCCCAGAACTTTGTTGTTAGTTGTTTTCGGCTATATATTGTTTCAAATTCTTAAACGATTTTTGTTTCAAAAGAAAAACTGGTGGGACTGGTTGTACTACATAGGTCTAATTAGCATTGTTGTTCCAGTTTATTTTGGAGAAGATGCTAACATCAGTACAATGTATTCATTGGCGAAATTTGGCGTGTTATTTTTATTGGTTCCATTATTGCTCGATGCAATTCAATTAGTGAATGAGAAAAAAATAAAGTCATGAGGAAAATAATTTTTGGAGTATTAGCAGTAAGTATCACGCTCGTCGTTTTGTCATTTAGAAGCGAGAAAGGTGGAGAAGAGAAAATCAATTGGATGTCTTGGGAAGAAGCAGTGATTCTTTCGGAAGAGAACCCCAAACGAATATTCATTGACGTTTATACGGAATGGTGTGGTTGGTGCAAGAGAATGGACAAAACAACTTTCTCGGATAAAGAAGTGGCAACATTTATGAACAAAAACTTCTACGCTGTAAAGCTAGATGCAGAACAAAAAGAAGACATTATTTTTCAAAATAATACGTTCAAATTTCTTCCAGATGCTGGGAGAAGAGGTGTTCATGAATTGGCCAAAGCATTGCTAGATGGAAAAATGAGTTATCCTTCGATTGTTTATATGGATGAGCAGTTCAGAAGAATTACTATTTCTGCAGGATACAAAGATGCTAAGGGAATTATGCCCGAGTTGAAATATGTGGGAGAAGGGATTTATGAAAAAATGACTTGGCAAGATTATTATCAGTCACTTAATTTGGAGAAATAAACAATGAGTAATTCAAAAAGAGTTCATTTTATTGCAATTGGCGGTAGTGCCATGCATAATTTGGCAATTGCATTGAGTAGAAAAGGTTTTTTAGTGACGGGTTCAGATGATGAGATATTTGAACCATCGAAATCACGTTTGAATAAACAAGGAATTCTACCCGGTCAGTTAGGATGGAATGCGGAGAATATTGATGAGAATATAGAAGCAATCATCCTTGGAATGCATGCAAGAGAAGATAATCCTGAATTGCTTCGGGCAAAAGAATTGAATCTACCTATTTATTCTTATCCAGAGTATTTATACGAGCAAAGTAAGAACAAAAAAAGAATCGTAATTGGAGGCTCTCACGGAAAAACAACAATTACCTCTATGATTTTACATGCCGTAAATGAATTGGGAATTGACGTTGATTACATGGTTGGTGCTCAATTGGAAGGATATGACTGCATGGTTAAGCTTACCGATTCTGCCGAAATAATGCTTTTGGAAGGTGATGAATATTTAAGTTCTCCCATAGATAGGCGTCCAAAATTCCATTTGTATAAACCAAATGTTGCCATTATTAGTGGAATAGCATGGGATCACATCAACGTTTTTCCAACTTTTGACAATTACGTGGATCAGTTTAGAATTTTTTGTTCTCTAATTGAGAAAGACGGTGTCTTGGTTTATAATACAGAGGAC